>PMLF01000170.1 GCA_003158755.1 Elusimicrobiota bacterium
CTTGAGGGCGAGGGAAGGGATGCCCCAACGCTCCATCAAGGTGGCGTCGATTTGGACGATCTGCCGGTCCAAAAGTTTCCGCCTTTGGAGGTCCTCCGGCGTTGACGCCTTTTCCATGGCATAGAAGGTATGCAGGTGGTGGATCACGGTCAGGAGGAGGACGTCTCCCGGGTTTTTCTTCCCGAGATGGTCCCGAAGGTTGTTCATCCAGTATTCGATGGCGCTGTTCGATTCGGGATCGGGATTGAAGATCGGAGCCGCCGTCTCCCGCGCCCGTTTGGCCTGGCGGACCGCTTCGTCGGCCATCCTTTTTACCGGCCTGTTATCCTTCGGAAGCAATCCTTGGGCCGCCTTAATTTCAGCATTGGACAGACGGTACATCATGGCGGCCACCACCGCCTCGGGGCTCGCGCCCCATTCCGCCGCGTCCAAAGCTTCGGCCATGGGGTTCGTCGTCATCGTCCCCAGCTTTCCGGATAAATAGGCTTCCTTCAGGGCTTGCGAAGAATCAAGGACAAATTTCCGACGAGCGTCGGCGTTAGGGATGTCGCCTTGGTTCCGCGTCAGCCAGTAATCCAAACGTTTTTCAACGTCTTCGCCGAAATAGGTCTTCTGAAAGGCCTGCGCCTTTTCCATGGCCGTGTGCGCCAGGATCTTGAGACGCTCCGGAATTTTATCGGAGGTCAAAGGCTCGAACCTCACATTATTCTTCGGCTCGTAATAGAGCTCATCGAGGCCCGTCAAATCCAAACCGAGCCCTTTAAGAAGGTAATGAGGAACTCCGTATCGTTCGGCGTGTTCGTGAAGGAAGGTGGTCAACAGGGCGTTTTTAAAGTAACCAGGATAGGGACGCCCTTTTTTCCCGTCTCTCTCCCTCTTTTCCCAGGCCGCGAGTACGTCTTCATGGATGTAGACGTGGATTTTTCCATTTCCGTCGGAAGCGAAGGTCACCGCCTGCCGCTTCCACATTTCCCTTTTCCCTTTTTCACTCGGCGTCTCTTTCGTCCTGCCTTTGGGCCGTTGAGGCTCGGGGATTTCGCCCTTCATGACGTGGACGTTCCTCGGCTCTATGAAAGGGCCCAAATTCCCTTCTTCAATGGCTTGTTGGATTCGATCCTGGTAGACATTTTTTCCCCAGGAAATTTTCGCAGCATTGAGCACCCGATTTATCAGGTCAACGGGAAGGGTGAGTTCAAGGCCGGATTTGACCAGGGAAGGGAAAGAATTAAGGACGGTTTCTCTGTTGCTTGGGGACGTTAGGGAACGGATGAGCTGGAGAATTCCCTCTCGATTCTCTTCGTTGCCCTTCAACGCCGCGGCGATTTCAAGCACCTCCTTAATGACCGCGTCGCCGGCGTGGCGGAGGGGCGTCAGCAAGTCGAAATCGCCGAAGACCGACGGGGCGGACAAACCGTTCGGGGTCAAACGCCGTTTCGCGGAAGGACCGGCGGCCGCCTTCCTAGCCTTCCGCACCATTTCGGCGGAGGCGACCTTGCCCGAGAACCCTCCCGGCGCCCGAAGTTCTTTCTGCCAGGGGGACTCGTTCTTCGTGATCCCTTTCAACTGCCTCATGACCTCCCGGTGGCCGAAAGCGACCTCGCCGTAGGTGGTCGTGGCGGCCAGTTTGATCATGACCTTATCCATTCGGGGCGGAAACATGACCGGATGGGAACCCACCGTCCAGCTCCGGGGGTCCACGGGGTAGAACACCCCCGGCCTCTTGGGATCCTTCGCGAAGAGACGTCCCCCCTCTTCGACGGATTTCCCCTGTTCTTTGAAAAGCCACATCCGGTCCAGGACTGTTCCCTCCTTGATCATTTCTTTCGACGGCTTCACGTTGGGCTGGAACTCTTCCGGGGCGTGCCGGGCGATGATCACGTTGATTTCGTTCAGGAAATTCACCGCCCTGCCCACGTCCACGGCCCCTTCCATGAGTCCCGCTTCCCGGGCCGCATTCATGATGTCCACGTAGATTCCCTGGGCCGTCGAATCCCTGTCATCGGGAGGGAAGGCCAGGTTCCTCGCCATGAAGTTGTTGAATTCCGAAAGGACGGGGAGCCAACCTTCCCGGCCCTGCGCGTCGCGAACCCGGATGGCCATGAACACCTCGTCCCCGTTCCGATACTTGCCGAGGAGGAAACTGTCGGAAACGGTCTCCGCCAGTTCGGACAACCCGAGGTCCTTCAGATGGGCCTTTAACTCCCTCAACTTACCGGTTTCGGCCGCTTCGACCATTTCTTCGAAGTTCTCGTATTTGTAGGCGAAGAGTTGGGAAAAAACAGGGTTTCCCGTGCCCGACTCGCGGTGCAGGCCGGGCAGGCGGGGATCCCGCACGGATTGGAGCAGAACCATGGGTCGAAACCGCCGGTAACTCTTCAACGCCTCGTTGAACGGGGAATAGCCCTCCGGAGCGGGAGAATTCACGAAACCGTTCCAAAGATCCCGGACGCGGGCCAATCCTTGGGGCGGGTTATCCTCCCTCCTCGCCTCATCCAACCGCTTGAGGACGTGCAAAGGTCGGGAAACGTTTCCCGTTTCGAATTCCACGGGCGAAACGAACTTGTCGCGGCCCGCCTTATAGATGTCCGAGAGGCGGGCGAATATCTTCAACCCTTGGGCTTCATCGTTGATTTCTGAGGAGGATTTTTTCCCTTGATCTTTACGACGCGCCGGATTGCATAAAACATTCAAATTCCGGCAAATCACGTCCCCCATGATCCTCACGTTTTCGATTTCGCTCAACCCCTTGCCCGCGGCGGCGCAAAGCTTCGATTTAACCGGAACATCCTCCTTGTGCAACGACTCGATCGCGTTGACGCGCTCCGTGGCCTTCTTAATGGCCTCCTCAACCAGTTTTTCCGCGATCGGGGCGGCCTCGCCCCGCAAATGGACAATTTCGGCGCGCAGTTCGCCCTGCCTCTTCTCTAATTTGACTCGTTCCAACGCCGATGGCAATGGAGTTCTTTCAAAGTCGGCTTTGATTTGAATGAGCGCGGCATTGATTTGAAGCAGCCGATTTTTGATGTTCCTCAAAGAGAGTATTTGCGAAAATCTTTCATCGGAAAGCATTTCATCCCGGGCGACCGCCGCCGCCTGCACGCTCGACAATCCCTGGTCATCCCCTATTTTTTCCTTCCCGTACTTCTCCAAAATACCGGCTACCCGTTCCTTGAACGGCGCGACGGTCGCAGCTTTTCCCTCATGCTTTCCGGCTAAATCAATGGTCACGTGCGAGGCAAAATAGGCGTTCTTCAAAGCGGCCAACGCCTTCCGTTGATCGGCGTTCTTTCCCTCCATCAACTTGTCGACGGCTTCGGCCCAAATTCTGGGCAGTTCGCTCTCAAGCCGCCCGATGTCGATGTTCGTCATGAAAATGGACGCGCTGTCGACGTAACCTCCCCGCAATTCCCTTTGAGTCGGGGTAACGGCCTCCCCCCGGAAAGTCCTCATGAGAATGTCCCGGAACCGGTTGGCCAGGGCGTCGCCGCCGAGCTTGTTCAGTTGGGAGAAAGGAAGGGAGATGCGGGCGACGGTGATTTGGCTCTTGGAGAGGGACAGGAGGGAATCTTTCAACTGCTCGTAGGCCATATGCATCGACGTTCCCCCGTCCGTCATGCGGTTGTCGATGTAGGAAATGAGCCTCGCCTCCTCGCGGGACGCCTTCCCCATGTTCCGGTTCAACCGGGCCAAGGCCCTGGAGTCCGGCTCCTCCTCCAAATCCAGCGCGGTCTCCGTCAACCCATCGTCCGCCATCAGCAGGTCGACGGCGGCGGAGAAGTTCGGAGGCGCCCGGGCGGCGCCCCCCCGGCCCAGCCGGCGGGCTTGAAGACGGTCGGCGAAATTATCCAACTGCCATCGGTGGATCAGGGACTCCGGCAGGTATTCCATCGCCAACACCACGACGTTGGAAACGAACACCCACCCTAAGGCGCTGAAAAGATAGGCATGGCCCCTCACCAAGGGAACGAAGTGCCCCCCGAGCACCGCCCACGTTACCGCCCCGACGAACAACGTGACCAAGGCCACGAAAACGTTCGCTCGGATTCCCGCCATGGCCGAAGGCCCGCGCGTCTCCCAGGGCATGCCGCTTAGGAAGTGGAACCATCGAACTTTCATCTCGGGGCGTTTGTCGTAGCGTCCTTGGAGGAAATGGTTGGTTTCATGGGGCAGTATGCCCGGGAACCAGGCCAGGCGGGGGATCCAATTGAGCCGGCCCCAGCGTCCCCCTTCCTTGAACGGGTTCGCCGCCAATGAAGGGGTGAACCCTTCGGCGCGCCGGCGGAGAGAGTCGGACGTCTCGGCGAAACGAGCGCGAAAAGCCGATGTCTTCAAGGCGGCGGCGCGACGAAGGAGATCGAACCGTTCGACGGCGCGCGCCCGGAAACTGCGGTAAGGGCGAATGCCCTTCACGATGGCGTCGATATTGCCCCTCGGGGCCTTCAGCGCCTCCTCGAGGGAAGCCGTCAGGAGATGGCCCTCGTTTACCTCGGACGCTTGCTCGCCGTCAGTGCTGAAGGTCGGAATGACCGGGCGGGCCAACCTTTCCGATTCCGACGGGGAGAGACCGCCCGCCACTTGCTCAGCGATGACTTGTTCAAAAAGTTCGGTCCTCTCGCGCGACCCCTTGTTGCCGTCCGCGTGGACGAGCGGCGCCACCAGGTTGATCCGTTCTCCCCGGAACATTTTCTCTAAGGGCTCGGGGTCCCGGGCGAAGACGTCGAGGTAGTGGTTCTCCTTGGGCACGTCGTTGATGCGCGGGGTGACCACCACGTAGGAGACGTCCTTGCGGCGGAGGATTTGGGTCAGGCCGTCGGTGTGGAAACCTCCCGCCACCAAAATGGCGGCTTGGGCTTTTTCGGTCTGCATCTTGGCCAGGAGGTTGTCCACCAGGGCGTTGTTGCGCTCCAGGGCGTAGTTGCAGAAGTTTTCAAAGGGGGCCAACAGCCCGGGGGCGATGGGGCGAGGAACCGAGGGAGCAGGGTCCACGGAACCGGCGACGACCTTCAGTTCATTGGCGACGTTCAAGACGTCGAAGCGGCGCGTTTGGTAGGCCAGCCAATCCGACGGCGCCATGGCGTGGGACGCGAGCTTTTCGAGGAGGCTTATCGAGCGGGCCGCCGACACCAGCCTTTTCTCGGGGACCGTCGAGGCCAGGTCGTCCTGGGTCTCCGTTTCCAACTTGAACATTTCGTCGAGGAGTTCGTTGCGGTTGATGCGCTCCGCCACGAGGACGTAGTTGATGTAATCGCTGAGCGAACCGAATTCGGACAGGGCGATGCGGTTCGATGAGCAGAGGTCGCGCAGGAATCGGTAATAGTCGCCGTAGGTCATCCGGCCGGCGCGGTAGAGGAGGCTTTGCTGAACGAGGCGGTTCAACTCCTTCTCGGGAAGACGCCGGGCCAGGGCCTCCACCAGGCTCAGGCGGTCCCGCTCCACTTTCTTGAAATCGAGGTCTTCTTCCCATTGAAGGGCGTCGAGGAGGAGTCGGAGGTTGGGGTAACGGCCCTTACCGCCGGGACACGCGGACATCAGGTACCGAACGTATTGGCCGAGGCTTTCGCGGCGGTCGAGGTAGGCCCCGGCGCGGCGGTCGAATTCCTTCAAGGAGGGCGAATAGATTTTTTCTTTCAGCGCTTCGGCTGCGGTGGAAAGCTCTTTCAGGAAATCGTCGACGGCGGGCTTGTTCTTGAGGGAGTCCTTGAACGCCTGGATGTTCTCCTCATACCGGGGCTGGTCCTCGACGCCCCACAGCATCGGCGGAGCGTCGGCGGTGAGGCCGGCGTATTCGGCGCCGCCGATGGCCGCCTTCTTCAGGAAATAATCGGCGATGGCCTTGGTGACGCCCGCGTTGGGATAAGCGCGGAAAGCGTCGATGGAGGAAAACGCTCCCGCCGCTCCCTCCAGGCCCACCAGCGAAATGCCTCGCTCTTTCTGGAGTCCCTGGATGAGCGACGATTCGTTCCGCTGGGCCTCCTCGATTCCGTGGGCGTCCTGGACGTGGATGACGAGAGGCGCCCCGGCCTTGGGCGCGATGTGGATGTCCCGCACCGAGCCATAAGGCAGGACCAACGTCGATATCCAAGAGGGAATGTGGCCGAGGTCGGCCTTATCGACGGGGCGCCCCGCGGCCGGGGAGGCCGTGACCGCGCCGGACAAGGTGGCCGGTTCCGTCGCGCGGAAATCCATCCGTCCTGCCGACGGAAGTTGGGCGAGGAGCTCGCGCTGGCCGGGAGTCATGGACGAGGGGGAAAGGCCGGCGTCGTCGGAAGGTTGGGAGGACCGGCGCAGGCGCTGGGCCGCTTCCCGGCGCTCGGACCAAAAACGGGTTTCGGACGCGTACAAAGAAAGCACGTTGGCGTAGGAATACGCCAGCGCGACGCCCAGACAAACGAGCGTTTTGAATCGCCTCAACAACGAACGAGGGTTCCCCACGCCCTTAATATATCGGAAAGAGATTAAGATTCCCTTGCGAACTTGTAAATCACATGTAAAATATTTCTTCGAGTGTCGAAATAAACGCGATATATTGAGGGATTTTTGAAAAAAGGTTCAATGATTTAGATCGAAAAGGGAAGCGGCCCCCCAGTTTAAGCCGCCAAGGGGAACCGGCGATCACCGATAACGGAAAGGAAGGCTTGCTCCGCGGGAGTCAGGCGACTCAAATCCAAAACAACGACATCAATTTTTTCATCGCAAACCGACTGGAATCGTGCGGCGACTTTCAATTCCAAGTCCAGGCGTTGGGCGTCCGTCAAGTTCCGTCCGAGGATGAGAACGTCGACATCCCCTCCTCTCCGCCCGTCATCGCAACGGGACCCGAAAAGATAGGTCGGGAATGAAACATCCTTCAAGGCGTCGGCCAAAGCCAGTTTTTCCGGACCGGATAACCTCACGATTTCCTTCTTTTATCGACGTAGGCGTCAAAACGGGAAAGAAAATTCTCGATTTCCGAACGGTAAGGTCCCATGAGCAGGTCATGAACGGCCTTGATCCGCTCCGGCAAGTAATCGTGAGCGATGCGGTTTCGAGCGGCCCTCATCTCCAACCATAAATCGACGTTTTCAATAAGGCCCAACTTGGCGGCGAAATTCAACCGGTCTCGCACGGTTTCGGATAGGACGCCCGATTCCCGCATTTCCACCGCTTTCAAGAGGGGCTGAAGGACCATCTCCACGGCCCGTTCGAAGCGTCCCGACATGGCGTCGTAAGGCTCCAAACCGTCGGGAGAAGCCAGAAGAGCGGGATCA
>PMLF01000231.1 GCA_003158755.1 Elusimicrobiota bacterium
ACCCGGGATTCTAAAAGCATGGGGGGTCGTCGTCCGGGAGGGCGAGCCCGATGCCCTCGTCATGGAAAAAATTTACGGGACGTTAAAGGACCGTCTGCAGAATGAAGGTCCGCTTCGTGTTTCCGAGGCCCTTTCAGTGTCGGAAAAACTGTTGGATGTCGTTGCCTACATACACGCCAGAGGGTTCCTTCACGACGATATTTCGTCTTTCAACGTGTTCTTCCGCACCCGGAAGGACTGGAGCTTCCCGCTCCTGGGAGATTTCGGAGCCGCCAAAAGGGATAGGCCCGGCGGCACTCCGGACAGCGTCGACTACGGTGATTACGTCGCGCCCGAAATGGCTTTTCAATCGAATTTCGATGAGAGGACGGACCTCTATTCCTTCGGGATCGTCCTCTACGAAGTGCTCTCCGGCAGGGTTCCTAAATTTAAATCTTTGAAAAGCAAGATGGAGGCGGAAATCCCCGATATCCGTTCTCTCCGGCCCGATGTTCCCGCCCCCGTGGCCGAGTTCGTCATGGGTTTGATCCGAAAAGACCGGGAAGCCCGTCCCTACAAAACGGCGGAGCAGGCCTTGGCGGCGTTGAAGGAACTGAGGCTCCATCTATTATCCAACGAAACCGCTCCTCCGGCGGGAAGGCGGGGCCTCGACTCCGGCGTCCTCGTGAAGCCGGGACCCATCTATCGGATGAAAGGGTTGAAGGGGTTTCTGGCGCGGCTGGGCTGGGAGAAGGTGTTCTCTCCGGGATATGAGGAATTGGCCATCGCGGGACTTTCCTTCGGGATCGCCAAACTGCCTTTCGTCGGGATGGCCTGGTTCCCGGTGATTTACGTGGTCCTCCGCGCGGCGTTTTCCTCCGTCCATCTCTGGGTCAAGGAGGAACCCAACGTCGAGAAGCGGGCGTGGTGGCAGAAGCTGTCGATCCCGACGCTGATTTCGGCCACGGCGCTGGTTGGATATTTCTACGCTCCCGGTTTGGCCCATCTATCTCCATTCAGTAATGCCTTGGCGGCGGGTCTCTTGAGTCACGTGGTTTGGAACGTGGTTGCGAGCGTCGTCAATTTAATTTTTCCTCAAGCTAACCTGGGCCGAGGAGTGTTGGTCAATCCGGGAGCCGTTGACAGCCTCCTGCCGGAAGTCCCTATGAGAGAAGGTCCCGAAGGGGACATCTTCCGGGGGATTCCGGAAAGCCCCGCGGGAGGTGGGATTCGCGGGCCGGACGCGCTGAGTTTTTATTCGAAGGGAGAAACGCATCGTATGGCCGGGGATTGGGACCAGGCCTTAAAGGCCTACGAGGAATGCCTCGAAATCGTCAAAAGCTTGAAAGGGAGGATGGAAGCGAGCGATCCAAGGTTCCACGACACGGATCGGTTCCGGGAAATCATAGCGAACCTCGTCGGGCTCCGCCTGTACGCCTTGTTCGGCGAGGCGCGGGTCTACAAAGACAGGGGCGAAAGTCCCGATGACCTTCGATCGACGATGGCGTCGATCATGGCGGAGGAAACGGGGGTCCCGCTGCCCTTGGGCCTCCGCATCGACATGTGGGGTTATCAGGCCAACATCCTCTCCTCCGACGGAAAAATGGAGGAGGCGACGGCCCTCTTTGAACGCGCGGTAACCGCCATGGGGTTGTTGGAACAAATTGCCGCGGCGAAAAAGTTCGGAAAGAAAGCCAAAGCTTCGATACCGCCTCTTTTCGATCGGTTGAAAAAGACCGGTCTTATCCTTAAAAATGAGAATGGGCAGAAGGAAATTGACGTGGTCAAATTGGTGGAGGAAATTTCTTTCCTTACTCAAAAGACCGAAATCGAAACAATTCTTTTCGAAAGGAAGTTTTACCAATCGAAATGGGATATCACCGGGGAAGATATTGCGAGGGTTCTCCGTAACATGGAAAAACTGCGGGAACTGGACAAGCCGAACGCCGAGCGGTGGCTCCGCAACGAGGCGAAACTAAGGATGATCGCAGGATGGATCCTCTACGATCGAGGGGAATATCAAAAGGCGGCGGATGTATCCGCCGAAGTCGAGGGCATGGACGGGGGCGCGGAGGAAACCAAGTCAACGGTGGCCGGCGTGCTGGATGTCGCCGGCCCCCTGGTCCTCCTGACGGCCGCGCGGTGGGATCAGGAAGGGGGGAAATACCGATTGGGTTTGGAATCGGCGCGGGAGGCGTTGTCTGATTTTTCAAAAATCTTCGGCGTTCAGGTTTCGGAGGAGACGCGTGGTAGGCTCGTGGAAACCTTGCGAGGCCTCTCCGGTTGGCCCCCGGCGGCGAACCGGTGTTTGGCGGAAATCCTAATCGCCGAGGCGGAGCTTGAAATATTGTCCGGACGGGCGCGAGAAGCGGAGGAACCCCTCCGACAGGCGGAGCAAACCGGCATCGGAGCCGAACGCATCGCATTTCTTCGACAGGCCCAGAAAAACCCCGTCGCCGAACCCCTTCAAAAATCGTTTCAGTCCCTTCAAGTGGACGATCAATTGCGGTTGCGCGCCTTCCGTCTGGGAGCTTCCGATTTTGAAAATCGGGCGAGGTCTTGGGCGGCCCTGGGTTTCCCCGTCGGACGGGACTCTCTCACCCGCGGCTTGGTGGACGAATTGGAAGAAGGACGGATGTTCGTCGGCGCCGGCGAAGTGATGCCTCGGACCCGGGCGGACCTGATCACGCGCCTCTTGGAAGAACCTCGTTTCGTTGAAAGGCCTTCGGAAGGTCCAAAGAAGGCGGTTCCGGAGGAGCGAAAGAAACCCTTGGGGTTCGGGTCAGATATCCAGTATTTCCGTTTTCTCGCCGCTTCCGTCGATAAAAGCGGACGGTCTCTTGAGGCCGTGGACCGGGTGATGGTCCTGTTGATGGGTAACAGCATTGATTTAAACCGGCAAGAAATATCGAAGGCGCAGGGGATCATTGAAGACACATCCATCCCCGATGAGAAGTTGGCGGAGGCCGTAAAGAAGGGACTCGGCCTCAAGAAGGAAATGGCCGAGGCAAAGAAGATCCGTCTGGTGTCGGCTCCCGGGAAGCCGTCGGAAAAGGCTTTGGTCCTCCTCCAGGTGGAATCGGCGAAGGAGGATATCCTCTCTCCCAGCGGAGGAACTGTCGCCGATTTCCGCGTCCTCCTCGACGCCCTCGGCCATAAAGACCCTGAGATCGATCGGTCGATCTTTGAATTCTTCGCCGGAGAAATGAACCCGACAGGGGATTCGACGATCCGAGGGCGGGCTCTGGCCGTGATTTACGTGGCTTTTGTTCGAAGTCATGGGGAGGACATTGCCCGTTACATGAAGATTTTTGCGCCGCTCGTTGAAAGAATAAAGGAAGGAGGCTGGCGAGGGGAAATCCTCGAGAGATTGCAGATGGCATCACGGCGGAACAACGAATTTCGAAAGGTGATGGTTTCCCTGGAAAAAGATGCCGACAAAAAGGTCATCGCCTTCGGTGGATCTGTCGTCAGCGCGACGACGAGCCCGTGGTATTACGCCAATGCCCAGTGGTTCGAGACGCGCGGATTGTTGTGGGGGTTGGGGGCGGTCGCGCAACGGGTATTGCCGATTGCGGGGTTGATCCTGTGGGTTCTCCATATGATCGAACCTTTCCTTCGCGGGTGGAAAGGCGCCAAGGGTTCCTGGCCCGTCAAGTTGTCGGCGGCCCTTCGGGCGGCCGGCGGGCGGTTATTTCAGACGGAGGTATTGGTCGTCGTCCTGGGAACGACGGTTTTGGGGCTCATTCCCTTCCATGACTTCGGATTGTTCATGGTGGTGGTGGAGATTTTCGCCCGGGTTCATAAGCTTGTCAACCGCGTGGCGGCCGAGGCGCGCGTTTTGGCGCTCTTGGATGGGCGGACGCCGGAAGACTGGAAGGCGGAGGCCGGGCCGTACCTGAAAGCCCTTTTCGCTCAAGACCGGTTATCGTTGGGGTTGAATAACTTCGGCTCGCCGACCGCGGATCCTCAGACGGTGGCGGCGTCCATGTCCGCTCGGTTGACCTCGAAAAATATTTTGATGCGGTGGTTGGCCCGGCGCTTGATGGCTCGGGAGTTGAAGGCGGTCGGTGTTCCCATCGATGAATTCGTGGGCCGTTCCGTGAAGACCTTGGATGCGGAGGCGTCGGCTCGGTTGAGGACAGTCTTTGAAGGTCAAGAATTGACGGTTTTCGTTCCCCACGAATCCACGCCGGAGCAACGGAGCTCTCTCCTCATACTCGCACGGACGTTCCAAGCGAAGCGGTTGGTCCTCGTGGCGGAGAAACAGGACCAGGCCGCCCTTCGGGGGCTTCAACAACAAATTCTCGGGGATTCCCTCCGTATGGAATTAACGCCTCCTCTGCCCGACGGATCCTATGCCCCCGCCGGAGGGGGAACTTCCGTTCTGACGTTGCCCAGGGAGGACGATTGGCGCGCCCTTTCCGGGACCCTGCCTCTCGAGCATCCTCCCCTTTCCATCGGTTCTTTGTCGCTCGGAGGAGTGCCGACGGACGCCGCACTCCATGTTTTCTCGGACGCCGTTCAAAACCTCTTGAGCCTGTTGCCGCCGTTGACCCTCCGCGCCGAAACGATCGTCAACCTCCGCGCCATCGCCGCCGCCCTGACCGCGGCTTAAGGACTCGCGTCAAAATAACTTATGCAAATTTGCCCGGGGGCTTTTGTCCTTGGGCTGCGTTGCTCGTCGGTTACATACTCTTCGAGTATGCTCCCTCCTCGCGCCTTGCCCAAGGCCAAAATCCCCTCGGCCAAATTGCGCAAGTTATTCCGGCGCGAGTCCTAACCCGAATCCTTGTTGGATTATTGGCCTATGGAAACCATTTAGTTCGGGGCGGGTCTGAGACCCGCCCCTACGATAAGAAGAAATTTAATTTCTCAGGGAGGAATTAGTACGTCGTCGTCATTTGGCCCATTTTCGTGATGATGGCGAACTGGGCCACGCGGTTGAGGATGAGGGCGAAGTTCCCCTCGAAGGATTCGTCGGAGGCGGCGAAGGAGGTGTGGATGAGGACCTGCTCCCCGTCCAATTGCAGGAGCCGCCGCAGGGTCCTGTCCAGGGCTTTGTCGTAGAGGTCGATGATGACTTCGGGCGGGGAAAGCACCGATTTGACCTGCAAGAAATTGTTCACGGCGTCCATGTAGCTTTGGACCAGGCTTTCCCCCAGTTTCTTCAAGGCGAATTCCCGCTTCAATTCAACGAAACTTCCGGTCTTTTTTGATTCCGTTTTCGACATTTCCCGGACGATCCTCTCGGCGGAAAAGGCCTTCATGATCAGGTACATGGAAGACTCGAAGTCTCCCCGGGCCCGGACATCGATGGCCACGGCGAAGTCGTCTTGTTCTCCGGCCAGGTCGTGGAGGGTTTCGCCGCTCAAGGCCGTCACCGTCGGGATCGAGACGAGGCATCGCTGGCCGATGAGGTCCGCCAGCCGGGAGGCCGCGTAACCCGCGCCCACGTTCCCTATTTCTTTGAAGTCGTCGGCCTGTTGGTCCGTCAATCGAAGCATGGTGTTCTCCCGGATGGGTATCCTTGTTACAACAGAAGTATGCAACGGGTTTCCCGTCAATTCCAGTGGATTGCTATAATCCGAACCTTATGTCCCACGCCGGGTTCGTCCACCTCCACAACCACTCCGAATACAGCCTCTTGAACGCCCTCGTCCGGATCACCGACGATAAAGGCAACCCGTCGGAGTACCTCAAGCAGATCGCCGCCTGGAAGATGCCGGCCCTGGCGTTGACCGATTCCGGCAACATGTACGGCGCGGTGGAGTTCTACTCCGCCTGCACGGAGGTCGGGGTGAAGCCCATCCTGGGCATCGAGGCGTTCATGGCTCCCGCCTCCCGCCTGGACCGTAAAGGGGCGCCCTCCGAGGCCGCTTCCCCACTGGTGATCCTGGCCGAAAACGACGTCGGTTTCAAGAACCTCATGAGATTGTCCAGCCGGGCGTTCCTGGAGGGGATGTATTACAAACCCCGCATCGACCGGGAGATCCTTCAAGAACACCGGGAAGGTCTCATCGTCCTGTCCGGACCTCTCCGGGCGGAGATCCCGGCGGCTTTGTTGCGCGGTGAAATGGACCGCGCCGCCGCCTTGGTGGAGGAGTACAAGGCCATCCTGGGGCCCGACCGCTTTTTCCTTGAGGTCTGGGACCACGGTCTGCCCGTCGAGAAAAAGGCCCTTCCTCTCTTGATCGAGCTGGCACGTAAGACCGGCACTCCCTTGGTCGCCGCCAATGACTGCCATTATTTCAAGAAAGAAGACGCCGCCGCCCACGACGTTCTGCTCTGTATCGGGATGGGAAAGACCGTGGACGACGCGGCCCGTCCGCGTTTCCCCGCGCCGGAATACTACACGAAGTCTCCGGACGAGATGATGGCCTTGTTTAAAGACCTGCCCGAGGCCATTACCAACACCGTCGCCATCGCCGACCGCTGCCGGGTGACCCTCCGCTTCGACCAAATCCTGCTACCCCGATATGACGTGCCCTCCGGGGAGACGCCCGACACCTATTTGGAAAAGCTCTGCTTGGAGGGCTTGAAGAACCGGTTCGGCCGCATCACGCCCGAGTATAAATCCCGGTTGGACGGAGAGCTCGAAGTCGTCCGGAAAATGGGTTTTTCGACTTACTTCCTGATCGTGTGGGATTTCATCCGCCACGCCAGGGAGACCGGCGTGGCGGTGGGGCCCGGCCGCGGGTCGGGCGCCGGGGCGCTCACGGCCTACGCCTTGAGCATCACCAACATCGACCCTCTGACGAACGGGCTCCTCTTCGAGCGGTTCCTCAACCCCGAACGCCGCTCCATGCCCGACCTCGACATCGATTTCGCCGACGACGGGCGCGAGACCGTCATCGAATACGTCCGCAAGAAATACGGCGAGACCTGCGTGGCCCAGATCATCACGTTCGGGGCCATGCTGGCGCGGCTCGTCGTGCGGGACGTGGGCCGCGCCCTCGGGATGCCGCTGCCCGACGTGGACAAGGTGGCCCGCCTCATCCCCCGGGAGCTCGGCATCACCCTCCACGGCGCGTTGGAAGCCGTCCCGGAGTTGAAGGAAGCCTACGCCAAAGACCCCCAGATTAAACGCCTCATCGACCTTTCCAAAAAGCTGGAGGGCGTCAAGCGCCACACCGGCGTCCACGCCGCCGGCACCATCATCGCCCCGGGGGAAATCACCGAGCACGCGCCCCTGGCCCGGGGTTCCCGGGACGTGATCACCACCCAGTTCAACGATGAGTCGTCCTTGAAGCTGGGCCTCCTCAAGGTGGACTTCCTAGGCCTGCGGACGCTCCGCATCATCCGGGACGCGGTAAACTTCATCAAAAAGCGGCACAACCCCGAGTTCAACATCGATAAGATCCCCTTGAACGATCCCGCCGCCTACAAGCTTTTGTCGTCGGGGAAAACCGCGGCGGTGTTCCAGGTGGAATCCGGCGGCATGCGGGACCTCCTGCGCAAGCTCCGCCCCTCAAACCTGGAAGACCTGGTGGCGCTCATCTCCTTGTACCGCCCCGGTCCCATGGGGTCCGGGATGCTCGACGATTTCGTCGGCCGCAAGCACGGCAAGATCAAGGTCAAATACGACCACCCGGTTTTGGAGCCCTTGCTCAAGGAGACCTACGGCGTCATCGT
>PMLF01000015.1 GCA_003158755.1 Elusimicrobiota bacterium
CTTCCTTGGCGCCGTCGAAAACGGGCGTCACGGCCTGGATTTGCAGCTTGTGAGCCGCCCATCCGAGCATGGCTTCCAGGAGCTGTCCGACGTTCATCCGGCTCGGTACGCCCAGGGGGTTCAGCACCACGTCCAACGGCGTCCCGTCCGGCATGTACGGNNACACCCTTGTTTCCGTGGCGGCCGGCGAGCTTATCGCCCACCTGGATCTTGCGCTTGGAGGCGATGTAGACCTTAACGACGCGGTTCACGGTGACGGGCAGTTCGTCGCCCGTCTTCATGTTTTCCTTGTCCCGGGAAATCTGACGCTTAGCGTCGGCTTCGAGCCGATCGGCCAGGGCCTTCGCCATCTCTTTCAACTCGCCGGCTTCGGCTTTCGAAACTTCTCCCGCCTCGAGACGGACGTCCGCGGAATCGTACCGCGCTTTCCGGTCGGAGCGGATCCCTTCGAGGATTTCCTCCAGCCTGTCGTCGATGTCGCGGCCCTTCTTGTTCTCTTCCTTCTTCGACAGCTTCTCCTTGCGGACGAAGATCTTGGTGGAGAGGATCTTGCCGGTGATGCCGGGGGGCACGCGGAGCGATGCGTCCATCACGTCTTCAGCCTTCTTGCCGAAGATGACCTTGAGGAGGCGCTCCTCGGGCGTCGTCTGCTGCTCGCCTTTGGGCGCGACTTTTCCGACGAGGATGTCGCCGGGGCCCACGTCCGCCCCGACGCGCACGACGCCGTGCTCGTCCAAATTAATGAGGGCGTCGGCGCCGACGTTGGGGATGTCGCGGGTGATCTCTTCCGCGCCCATCTTGGTGTCCCGCGCCTCCACCTGGAACTCGGAGATGTGGATGGAAGTGAAGATGTCCTCCCGCACGATCCGCTCCGACAACAAAATAGCGTCTTCGAAGTTGTAGCCTTCCCACGGCATGAAGCCCACCAGGAGGTTGCGGCCAAGAGCCAACTCGCCTCCTTGGGTGCAGGGACCGTCCGCCAGGACGTCGCCTTTCTTGACCTTTTGGCCGCGCGATACCCAGGGCACCTGGTTGACGGTGGTGTCCTGGTTGGAGCGGGCGTATTTCCGGAATTTATAGATGTCGACGCCGGGCTTTCCCTCTTCGCTGTAGACGGCGACCTGGTCGCTGGCGGAACCAATCACCACGCCGCCGCGGCGGGCGAGCTCGACGGCTCCGGAGTCCTGGGCCACGCGGCCTTCGATCCCCGTGCCGACGTAGGGCCGTTCGGGGAAGAGCAAAGGCACGGCTTGCCGTTGCATGTTGGATCCCATGAGGGCGCGGTTGGCGTCGTCGTGTTCCAAGAAGGGAATGAGGGCGGCCGAGGTTGAAACCACTTGCACGGGAGAGATGTCCATGTAATCGATGGCTTCCGCCGGCTTCTGGGGGAAATCGCCCTTGTGGCGGCAGGCCACGACGTCGCTCAGGAACTTACCGCTCTTGTCGACGACGGAGTTGGCTTGGGCGATGACGTATTCGTCCTCTTTGTCGGCGGTTAAATAATCGATTTCGTCGGTGACGCGGCCGTTGACGACTTTCCGGTAAGGCGTCTCGATCAACCCATACGTGTTGATGCGCGCGTAGCAGGCGAGGGACGTGATGAGACCGATGTTCGGGCCTTCCGGGGTCTCGATGGGGCAGAGGCGTCCATAGTGGGTATGGTGCACGTCGCGGACTTCGAAGCCCGCGCGCTTCCGGTTCAACCCGCCCGGTCCGAGGGCGGAGAGGCGCCGCTTGTGGGTCATCTCGGAGAGAGGGTTGGTTTGGTCCATGAATTGGGACAATTGGCTGGAACCGAAGAATCGACGCACCGCCGCCACCACGGGGGAGGCGTTCACCACCGTGCGGGGCGTGAGTTGCAAATTCTCCTGGACGTTGAGACGCTCGCGGACCAGCCGCGCCATTTGAGCCAGAGCCGCGCGGATCTGGTTCTCCAGCAATTCGCCGACGGAACGGATGCGCCGGTTGCCCAAATGATCGATGTCGTCGATCTCCACCTTGGAGCTCTTCCCTTTGAATTCGAAGGTGGGGCTTTCGTTGTTGAGGTGGATCGCGTATTGGAGCGTGGCGATGATGTCCTCGCGCGTCAGCGTCCGGCGGCGATCGTTGGGAATTTCGAAGGAAAAATCCTTGCGGTCCGCCAGAGCCTCAAAGAAGGGCATCAATTTCCGGTTCATCTTGAACCGGCCGACCTTGGTCAGGTCGTACTTGCGGATGGACTTGAAAAGCATGTTGTCCAGGTAGCTCTCGGCCTGTTCGGGGACGATG
This sequence comes from Elusimicrobiota bacterium, assembly GCA_003158755.1. Lineage (GTDB taxonomy): Bacteria > Elusimicrobiota > Elusimicrobia > FEN-1173 > FEN-1173 > FEN-1173. The sequence goes on from PMLF01000015.1 coordinate 2,269, forward strand.
AACTCTTGGGCGCGCACCACGCGGTAGATGGCGTGGATCGCCTCTTTGCGGGTGCGGACGGTGTCTTTGAGGAGGGTGTTGCGGATAGTGACGTCGTTCACCGCGGGATCGAGTTTCAAAACGTCCACTTGGCGGACTTTGCGGTCCTGGAGGCGCAGGAATATTTCGCGGGTGACCTCTTTGTTGGCTTCCATCACGATTTCACCGGACGCGGTGTCCACCACGTCGCGGGCGACGATCTTTCCCACTAGGTCTTCGACTTTGATGTTCGCGAGAGGGATCGTTTCCGTGTCGTAGAACAGCGCGAGGATGTCGGCGTCCGTCTCGATGCCGAGAGCGCGAACCAGGGTGGTGGCGGGAAGCTTGCGTTTCTTGTCGATGCGGACGAAAAGGGCGTTGTTCAAGTCGAACTCAAATTCGACCCAGGCTCCGCGATAGGGGATCATACGGGCGAAGTAAAGCTTTTTCCCGTAAGAGGAAATCTTTTTTTCCTCGTCTTCCTCGAAGATCACGCCGGGGGAACGGTGGAGCTGGCTGACGACGACGCGCTCGACGCCGTTGATGATGAACGTGGCGTTGGGCGTCATGAGGGGTAGGTCGCAGACGTACACTTCCTGCTCGGTCAAAACCTTGGGTTTTCCGCCCGGCTGCTTCTGAACGAGCCGCAGCCACGCTTTCAACTGCGCGGAGTAGGCGGCGTCCTTGGCGAGGGATTCCTCGATCGTGTACCGCGGCTCGCCCAACGTGTAGTGCATGAACTCCACTTGGAGGCTCTCGTCGGCGCTCGCGATGGGGAAAACGTCCTCAAACGCCGCCTGCAACCCTTGGATCTTGCGCTCGGAAAGAGGGATGTCCGCTTGAAGGAACTCCTCGTAGGAACGGGTCTGCATCTCCAATAGCGGAGGCAGCTCGATGACCGGGTTGATGCGGGCGAAGGAAGTTTTTTTCATGGACTGGGATTCTCCCAAGGACTGACGTCCTGACCGGATATAAAACCAATGGCCCCTCGAAAAAAGCGCCGCCGGGATCCCGCGAACGGGACCCCGGAACAGCGGCTCGCTTCAAAGGTTTTACTTTATCTCGACGGTGGCGCCGGTATCGGCGATCTTTTTCTTGAGGTCCTCGGCTTGCTCTTTCGTGACGCCTTCCTTGACCGCTTTGGGCGCCGCTTCCACCAGGTCCTTCGCTTCCTTCAGACCGAGTCCCGTGATCGTGCGCACTTCCTTGATCACCGGGATCTTCTTCGTGTCGTCGAAGCTCTTCAGGATGACGGTGAACTCGGTCTGCTCTTCCGCCGCCGGGCCTGCCGCCGCAGCAGCCGGGCCGGCCATCATCGCCATCGGCGCTGCCGCCGTGACGCCGAACTTCTCCTCCATCGCCTTGACGAGCTCGGAGACCTCGAGAACCGTCATCGAGGCGATCGCGTCGAGAATCTGATCTTTCGAAAGTGCTGCCATAATCTTCTCCTTCCTGGTTTTTTTACGGAACCAGCTGGCTGTATCGTGAAGACTGGTGCCGTTATTATGCCGTCTTTCCTTCGCCGCCCATCTTGTCGGCGACCGCCGCGAGCGTGCGTACAAGCTTCGAGGCGACCCCGTTCATCGCGTACATCATGTTCTTCAGGGGCGCGTTCATCGTGCCCATGAGCATCGCGAGGAGGTCCTTGCGCCCGGGCAGCTTGGACAGGGCCTCGACTTCCTTTGCCGAGAAAAGCCTGCCGCTGATCACGCCGCCCTTGATCTGCAGCGGCGCACCCTTCGTGAAGTCCATCATCACCTTTGCCGCCGGGCTGGGATCGGAGCCGAGGAAGGCCAGGGCTGTCGGTCCCTCGAGCCACGAGGAGGCATCGGGAAGCCCGGATTCCTTCATGGCGATGCGGGCAAACGTGTTGCGGACCACCCGGTACGAGGTTCCCTTCTCCGTCAGCTTGTTGCGGAGGTCGATCATCTGCGGGAACGTGAGCCCGCGGAAGTCGGAGAAAATGAGGTCCGGTGCCGCGGCGAAATGCTCCTTGAGCTTGTTCACCGCATCCGTCTTGTACTGCTGTATTTTCTTCGTAGTCTGTGCCATTGCTGCTTCGCTCCTTAGGCGACGAACGCCTTGTCCTTCGGCGAGAGACGGACTCCGGGGCCCATGGTGGAGGAGAGGACGATGGACTGAACGTAGTCCCCCTTCAGGTCCGACGGCCTCTTGCGCACGACCTCCTGGATGAAGGCGGCCGCATTCGCCGTGATCTGCTCTTTGCCCATGGACAGCTTGGCCACCGCCAGGTGCACCACGCCTCCCTTGTCCGCTCGATACTCCACGCGGCCCTTCTTCAGCTCGTCGAGTGCTTCCTTGACGTTGAACGTCACCGTCTGGGTCTTCGGGTTGGGCATCAGCCCCCGGCGTCCCAGGATCTGCCCGAGCTTGCCGACGTCCTTCATCATGTCCGGGGTCGCCACGGCGATGTCGAAGTCAAGCCAGCCGCCCTTGATCTTCTCGATCAGGTCGCTGTCACCGACGAAAGCCGCTCCGGCCTTGCGCGCCTCTTCCGCCTTGTCGCCCTTGGCGAAGACGAGGATCTGTTTCTCCTTGCCGAAGAGGTGCGGCAGGGCCATGACGTCGCGAATGGTGTGCTTGCTCTTGATGTTGAGCTTCATCGAGACCTCGACGGTCTCGTCGAACTTCGCGTAGGCCATTTCCTTCACCAGCTCGACCGCCTTCTCCAGCGGGTAGGTCTCCATGGGGTTGCGCTTCTCGACCGAGGCCCGGTATTTCTTCCCGTGCGCCATCTCGCTAGCCCTCCACCGTCACGCCCATGCTGCGGGCTGTACCGGCGATGATCTTCATCGCCGCTTCGATGTCCTTGGCCGTGAGGTCCGGCATCTTCTGCTGGGCAATCGCGCGGAGCTTGTCGCGGGTGAGCGCGCCGACCTTGGTCTTGTTCGGCTCGCCGCTTCCCTTCTCCAGCCCCATCGCCTTCTTGATCAAGACCGCCGCGGGCGGCGTCTTGGT
>PMLF01000218.1 GCA_003158755.1 Elusimicrobiota bacterium
GGCGTTTCCATAAAAAAGGTTGTCCTGAATCAGCGCTTTGGTGAAATTAGTGTCAAATGCATATCCGTTTATGTTTCCGTTGCGGTAGAACCGGTTGCCGATGACGTCCACCGCCGACGGGTTGTCCCAACCGCCCAAAGATGACCCATTGGCGTTGGCAAATATCCGGCTGTTCAGAATGGAAGAACGCGCCGCGTATCCACCCAAGCCCTCTCCCGGGTTGGCGTAGATGTTGTTGTTGTCGAAATCCAGGCCGTCGGTCCCCCAACCCAGGGAAAAACCGTAGTCGCCGTTAGCCATGAAGTCGTTGCCGACCATCGTCAGACCACCCGTCAAATCCATGCCGTCGTCCTGGCTGCCGTAAAAAATGTTTCCGTAGAAACCGGCTCCGGCCCCTCCCTCGAAGACTACACCCTCATACCCATCGTGGACGGAGCAACTGGACATCACGACGCCGGCAGTGCCATTGTCGTTCCAAACCTCAATCCCGGGTGGGTCATCCTCGTTGACCGACGATCCTAGCTCCGAAAATTCCCCCAGGGACAATACCGCGTTTCCCGGCTGGGCCTGGATCAACACGTAGGAGGAGTTGGTCGCGTGGTTTGTCCCCGCCGAGATCACCCGCACGTTCCGCGTCAGGTTGGCCACGCGGATGTTATTGTCGTCGGGAAGATGCGCGAGATGGTTGAATAGAAGCGGGCTGCCGGCGTCCCATTGGATGGTTCCGCCAGAGGGGTCGCTTTTGATCGTTCGCTTCTCGCACTGGTTTGCCCACGGGTTGGGCAGTTCCGTCTGGCCGATGACGATCACGTCCCCCACGCCCCAGCCCGCCGCGTCCGCCGCATTGACGGTCAACGAGGCCACCCCCGCCGACACGTTCGCCGTCGCAAGCGCCACGGGGTTTTTTGGCGAGCCCTGCATGTAGAACTGCCCGCTTTTGGCGACGTTCAAACCGTATTCCCCCGCGGATGCTCCGCTGGGAAGGACCAGCGTAGCGGTGGAGGGTAAGAGGATGGCGTCGCCGGACCGGCCCATGTCAAGGGTCCCATTAACGGTCACGTTGCCCGCCGACACCGTGAGGGTCGAACTCGCGCCCCGACTGAACTTCAACGTCCCGCCGGATTTCACCGTCACCGCCTGGACCGCGGCCGTGGTGATGTCCACCGTCACAATGGAGCCGTTGGCGATCACGGCCGTGTCGGCGGAGGTGGGAACGACTCCGCCTGCCCAGGTGCCCCCGACGGACCAATTGCCCGTCCCGGCGCTTGTGATCGTGGCCGCCCGCGCCAGGGCTCCTAATGTGGCGAGGCACGAAAGGACGAACAAGTTGTGAAGAAGTTTGAGTTTCATTGAAATGTAAGACTGCCCTCTTTTCATCAAAAATTCAATGGCATATATCCCATTGCGGTAATGCCATTTATCTCACTTGTCTGAGTTAACTGTAATTCCAAGAAACATCGTTCTTCACTCGTCACTGATCGCCCCCAAAAACATTTTACTAGGATATGCTTGTAAACTGTTGTTGGCGTGCTAAATAGTTTATAATCAACGTGAAAATGAAAACAACTTTCTTCCGAAACCCCGTCTTCACGCGTTTGTGGACCTACTTGAACGAGGACCGCCCCCTTCCCCAAATCCTGGTGGGTCCCCGGCAAGTTGGGAAAACAACCCTGGCCCGGCAAATCGAAGCTCGATGGAAAGGCCCCGTGATCTACCAAACCACGGAGCGGGCATCGTTGCCCAACCCGGATTGGATCGAACTCCATTGGAAGAAAGCCCGCGAAACCTCTCGTCCGGGGAAAGAAACCCTCCTGATCCTGGACGAAGCCCAGAAGATTCCCGGCTGGAGCGAGGTCGTCAAGATGATGGTGGACGAAGACCGCCATGAAGACCGGCGACGGCCGGTCATCCTCTTGGGGTCTTCCTCCCTGCTCGTCCAAAAAGGTCTCCGAGAGAGTATGACCGGACGGTTTGAGCTGCACCGCGTCCCCCATTGGAGCTTCGGAGAGTGCCGGAAAGTCTTCGGCCTGAGCTTGGAGGATTACCTGATCTTCGGCGGGTATCCCGCCAACATCCCGTACCGCGCCGACCCCGAACGATGGACGCAGAGGATGCGGGACGGCGTGATCGAAACCGTGCTGGGACGGGACCTGCTGATGATGAACCCCGTGGACAAACCGGTTTTGCTCCGGCGGCTTTTCGGCGCGGCCTGCGCCCACCCGGCGGAGGTGGTCAGCTACACCAAGATTTTGGGCCAGCTCCAGGAACGAGGAAACACGGAAACCCTGACCCACTACCTGGACCTCCTGTCGGCCGCCTTCCTGACGGCGCCCCTTCACAAGTGGAGCGGGGAATGGCTGAGACAGCGGGCGTCCTCGCCCAAAATCATCCTCCGAGACAACGCCCTGGTCACGGCCATGACGGGCAACATGGGCGGCGATCCCGCCTGGCGCGGACGATTGGCCGAGAACGCCGTCGGGGCCGCTCTGGTCGCCCTGGCGGAGAGTCGAGGGGGCGAAGTCTTTTATTGGCGGGAGAGGGACTTGGAAGTGGACTTCGTCGTCAAGATCGGTCCGAAGATCTGGGCCGTTGAGGTCAAGTCCGGTCCCTGGAAACCGCCTCTTCAGGGTCTCCACATCTTCCTGAGCCGCAACAACGGGGTCCGGGGTGTCGTCATCGGCCCGCCATCTCCCGGAGCCCCATTTGAGAACCTTTCCTTGGAGGATTTTCTGTCCTCCCCGGAGAAACTGTTGGATATTTGACGCGAATGTTTTCATAGGAGCTCAGCGCACCACCGCGAACTTCACCCGCCCACGAACGACGGCACCGTCCTTCTTCCCGTGAATCACGGCGTAATAGACGCCGCTGGCTTTCTTTCCCGTCCAGACGTAGTCGTAATAGGGTTTGCCGTTGGACGCGGTTCCCGTCGGCCCGCCGGTCACCCGGTCGGAATGGACCACCGTTCCCGCCGCGTCGTAGATCGTAATTTCCAGCTCGTCCGCGTCGCCCACGAACGCCCGGATCGTCGGGTCCTTGCCCACCGCCGGGTTCGGGAAGGCCGCGGTTTCCAGCAGAGTCACCGAGGAACTCGTCGTCCCGCCGCCCGTCCCCCCGCCGGTGGCTCCCGGCGTCGTCGCCGAGACCGGAGAGGTCCAGTCCGAATCGCTCGACCCGTTCACGGCCCGGACGTGGTAGCCGTAGGAAGTCCCGGGCGAAGCGGTCGCATCGTCGAACGACGTCGCGTTCGCGGGCGTCGTCGTCAACAGGGAGAACGCTCCCGTCCCCACCCGCCGCTCGATCTGGAACCCCGTGTTCGTCGAAGAGTCCGTCCACGTCAGATGGACGGTCGTGGAGGACACCGCCGCCGCCGTCAGGCCCGTCGGAACCGCCGGAACGGGCGGGGCCGCCATGCCCACCGACACCGTGTTGCTGTTGGCCGTGTAATGGTTGCTTGCGCCGTCCACATACGTTGCCGTCGCCGCGTTCGCGTGGGGGGATTGGTACGTTTCCCTGAACGTCACCGTTCCCGATGACCCCTGCGGCACGTTTCCGAGGGTCCAATTGATCGTCTGCCCCGTCTTCACGCCGCCGTTGGAGATGGACCCGGCGACCACTTGGACGGAAGCGTCCAGGGCGTCCGAGAGGACCGTGGTTTGGGCCGCGACCGTTCCGCTGTTTTGATAGGTCACGGTGTAGGTCAGGACGTCGCCGGGGTTGGCGACCGTCTCGCTCACGGCCATGGACAGGGAGATGGCCGGCTGGTTGGACGGCGCGACGGTCACGTTGGCGGCCGCGGTGTTGGCGTAGGAAACGACGAGCGTTCCCTGGGCGCTGGAGGTGAGCGTGGTGGACAGGATCGTCGTCGCCCCTTGCGTCACGGTCACGGCGTAGGGGAAGCTCGGGCGGAGGTCGCCGAGCACGTCCTGGTGGGACCCGGTCGTCGCGGCCGCGTAAGTCACCGCGCCGGGGATGAACGGGTTGTCGCGGGTGGCGAAGAGGAGCACACGGGGAGTCGTTCCGTCCATCACTTCGATCCCCTGGGCCGCGCCGTCGGGGGTGGTCACGGCGCTGAAAGCCACCATGGATGCCATGCCGGACGGGCCGGCCTGGAACACGTGCAAGAAAGTGTCGTCCGTTTGGCCGCCGGCCGTGACTTGATAATTCCTGGACGTCGCGTAGAGTCCGCCGGGAAGGTTGTTGAGGGCGCCGCCCGTCACGGTTTTCAACGCCGTCGTCGCTCCGGCGGGCACGATCACCTGCCGCATAAAAAGCTTGCTGTTTCCGATGGTTGTCGTATAGAGATTGCCGCTTTGCGTCAGCGTGGGGCCGAAATTCTGGGCGAAATTCATGTTGAATATCTGCTTGACGCCGACCGGGGCCACTTTCACCTGGTCATGGACGAGGACGAGCCCCAAGCTCCGGAGGAAAAGGAGGGACCTCACCGCTTTCTTCACGGGATTATTGGACGGGTAGTAGGGTGAGATATAGGCGCCGGCGAAGTCGGCCTGGGCGTAAACCCAGTCGTTGTTGTCCTGGAACTTGTCGATGTGGACATCGTCGCCATATTCCTGCTGGTTCGGCGCGCCAAGGATATAGCCGCCCACGCCGGTATCGTCGAAACCGATGGTGTTGTGCCACGGGATCGTTTGGCCGCCGTCAATACCTCCAAAACTGCCGTAACCGCCGCCGTCCTGGATGAGGTAGTCCGCCCCGCGTTGGATCGTGAAATGCCCCTGGTCGGTATTCTGGTGGCCGTTGCCGGCGTCAATATAAGGCGCCGCGGACAGGCTCACCCAGACCGCGTTTTGGCTCCAATCCGACCGGGCGTATAGCGGCCCGGAGATTTTCCCGCGCCAGGAGAGAGGGAAGGCGGTACCGCCGGCGGTGTAATCGCTCAAAGGCCCCGAGGGAGGAGTCAGGCCCACATTCTTTAGCCATTGCCGGGCGAAGGGAACCATCTTGTGATTGGGCATGTCTTGGATGAACTCGACGGCGAGGGTGGAATTAAGATTGGCCGCGGCCGGCAGACTGTCCCAGGCGCCGCCGTCGTAGAACGATATGAGGTCGGGCTTGGTCCCATGGATGATCGCCGGGATCAGGTTATCCGTCCATTCCAGGGGAGACAGAAGGTCCGTCCCGGTGACCGACTTATAGAGCGTGAAACAATTCAAGACGTCCTTGTATGATCCGGCCATGTACTGCGCCCCCTGTACCCCGTAACCGCTCGGCACCTTATTTGTCAACCCGGCGATCGTTTGCTGGGCGAGTTTCAATGCCAAAGCCTGCCACTCGGCGGCGCGGGGGTTTTCAGGCTGGGTCCCGTAACCGGTCATGAACACCGGCCGAAGATAACTTGCCAAGAAATAGTTGCCGAGGTCTCCGTCGGGCTCAAGCCCGAATTTCCCATACCAATCCAGCCGGGCGTTTTGGACGGTATTAAATTCCTGCTTGAGGTCCGGGGTGAAAAGGTCGTAGAAGGCGTCGTAGGCCTCGCTCAGCCCGGTGGTAACGGTTCGGCCCGTGTATCCATGGTCGACCTGGCCCATGTTCAGTCCACCCAGGAAGTTGCCCGTTTGCTCGTATTGATCGGAAAGGAATTTGACGAAGACGGCCTCATTGGCGGCGGGGGCCGAAGGGAAAACGATGTTGTTTCCCGACCGCGTAAAAGCCGTGGTCGGGCTTTGACTGGTAAGGCTCGGCACGGTGACATAGTACGCCGCTCCCGTTCCAGGGTGGTTGGCCGTTCCCCAACTCAAGAGAGAGTGCGCGTTTGTAAGCGGATCGTTCCACACCATTTTATAGTCCGCCGCGCTGTAATTGGTCGGGCCGCCGGAGGGGTTACTGACCTTGAGGATGGGTCCGAAATAACCGGCGCTGTCTCCGAACGCCTCATAGTCCGACCCGCTCCCGCCGTAGGTGACGGAATATTCCTCGACCGGAATGCGCATTACGGCGACGGTTGTCCCGCCCATCGGCGTCATGGGAAGCGCAAAACTCGTTGTGTGGCCGTCTCCCAGCCCGAGGAATTGGTAATGGTCAAGATAATCCTCGGAGTCATAACCTGCGCCAAAAAAATGCCGGGAAAGAACTTTCGCCAGCCCCACGCCCTTTGCCCCGTATTTGGCCGCGTCGGCCGTCGAGCCCTTTTGCTTGGAAACCAGATAACACCAGGCGTAGTCCTCCGCGGCGTAGAACTCGTCAAAGCCCGCGTAGTTGCCGTACTGGCCTTGGATGACTTGATTTAAGTAAGAGTCACATCTGTTCTTGATCGCGATCCAATCCGCGCCGCCCAGGACCAGTTCGTCGATCTGGTCCTGCGGGAAGAGGTAGGGGTGGCCGGAAGGGGTCGCCGAAACGGAGGCGATCACACTCAATAGTAGCGCCCCGGAGAGAATCCATTGAAATGCCGCTCTCGCCGGACTTTTCACGACAACCCATAACAAGGAATGTGATTTCATGTCGATCCCCCTAGTTTACCATACCACCGCGAACTTCACCCGCCCCCGAATGACGGCGCCTCCCTTCTTCCCGTGGATCACGGCGTAATAGACGCCGCTCGCCTTCTTTCCCATCCAGACGTAGTCGTAGTAGGGCCGTCCGTCCGACGCCGTGCCAGTCGGACCGCCGGTCACCCGGTCGGAGTGGACCACCGACCCCGCCGCGTCGTAGATCGTGATCTCCAGTTCGTCCGCGTCGCCCACGAAGGCCCGGATCGTTGGGTTCACCCCCACCGATGGGTTCGGAAAGACTGCCGTTTCCGCCGTCGTGACGGATGCGGAACCCGTGTTGCCGTCGCCGGTTCCGCCGCCCGCACCCCCGCCGGTTCCGCCGCCGGAACCGCCTCCCGTTCCGCCCCCTGACCCGCCGCCGGAACTTCCGGTTGCGGCCCCCGGCACAGCGGCGGAGTCCGGATTGAAAGCCGGATTGTTGAGCCACGTGGAAATGTCCACCGCCTCGAAAGCGCTTCCCGGGATGCCGGTGAGCGCGTGCAAATCGTCGTCATTCCATCGGTCGTCGTTGGTCCCGGAAATGTACCAGTCGGACCCGTTGTCGGCCAAAATGAGCCCAAACTTCTTCAGGGCGCGCAAAATGACCTGGTTGTTGGTCGAGAAGGACGAGATATCGAAGTTCGCCTTAAGCCGGAATCGCTGGCCCATGGGCGGGAGGCTCAGGTTCGTGCTGGAATTGGCTTGATGCCGGGCCGGCCAGATATAAGCCGCCTGGATGTGAGAGTTGTCGGCCGTGAACCGGAGGGCGTGGGCGATCGCCCCGCGGGCGACCTCGTCGTAGCGCACCAGTCCCGGGAAAACAGGAAGGCCCGCCGCGTCGGAAGACGTCCACCCGTCGGGGCGCAGAGCGTCCGACGACAAATCGAAAATGGCGCCGGAACCGGCGGTCCAGGACGTCTGGTCGGTCGGCGACTTGGGCCAGGTGTACCACGTCTCGTAGAGGAGATGCGCGGCGGTGTCGATGACGAGCAGATGGCGGTCTTCGTCCGTGGGATCGGTCCAGCCGTTCAGTCCTTCGATTAAAGGGTTCAGGGGGATCGGGTAGGGGCCCGGGTCGCTTTCGTCGGCGGAGTCGAAGGCGATGGAGACTTTGGCCTGCCCCGCGCCCACCAGGTTGTAGGGAATCCCGATGGGCTGGCCGTCATACGTCGTTCCGAAGTCGGGGTGCAGACCCGTCGTCGCGCCGATGGAGGCGATGTAGGCGGCGGAAAGCGGATGAACCGGCAAGGTGTCCACGGCGACGTTCCAAACATTATCCGCCGGAAATACGGAACCCGTGTAGTCCGGCATCTGGTAGGCCCGCCCGACGACGGCCGCGCCGCAAAGCGTCACGGCGAAAAGAACCCCAGCCCAAGTTTTCATGCTTTCCTCCGCTATTACTGCCCCCAGACCGGTCCGTTGTCGGTGTAGCTGATCGGTTGAACATTGGCCCGCAGCGCCACAAGCCCCGCGCCGGCCAGATTTACGGTGCCGCCCGCGCTGGTCTGCCCCTTGTTGAAGACGATGGTCGTGTCGGCGCCGGCGGTCGGGTGCAGAGTTACCGTAAAGGTGCCGGTGGTCGGGTCGGACGGCGCGCTGTCCACCACGGAGGCGACGAGGTTGCCGGCGGTGGCATCCCGCCCCTGCAAAACGTTCAGAAAGTACCGCTGGGCGTCGCCCGACGTGTCCAGCTCCACGCGGTATTGGCCGATTCCCGCGCTGCAACCGGGACAGGATTCCTCGTTGATCACCCGCCGGGTCGGGTTCGACGGCACGAGCGTGGTCAGACGGAGCGCCTGGGTGCCGTTCACGGCCGTCAAGTGCGTGGCGTCTTCCAGCGTGGGGTTCGTCTCGAAGTGGACGTCGAAGGTGTTGACCTCGTTGGCCGCGGAGAGGCCCGCGTCGACGCCCGTCGTTACGTTGCCGGTGGTCAGCCGGTCCAGGATCACCGTGGTCTCGAGGGCGCGCAGGAACAAAAGCTCGCGTTCGACGTGCACCACCGCGCCCGAATTGTACTGAGGGTAGTCCGAATTCCAGAGATACTGCGGGGTCATATCTACGTCGGCGTAGGTGTAGCCCGCCTGGGATTCGAGCCGGCGAACCGCGGTTTGCCCCATGCTGGGACCCGGCANNTCATAGTTGAGTGGGGTGCCGAACACGATGCTGTTATGAGCCAGAATGCCTCCGGTGTCGTCATTGGCGAAGTTCTTGTACCCGTAACCGGTAATGGTGTCCGCGTAGCCGGTCGTTTCACGCGACAACCAGCGTCCGCCTCGCCAGATGTTGAAGTTGCCGACGTCGGTGTGCCCGTGGCCCACGCCGGCCGTGCCTATCCCGAGCTGCCACAGGAAGTAGCAGGACGAGGTGTCCCAAGCCTTGCGCCCGTACATATACTGGATTCCGGCGCCATAGTAGTCCAGCGGTAACCCGGTGTACGGCAGGTCCGATGGCGCGTTGTCCTGGGCCAGGATATACGCCGGCGTCGCCTTCGTCGTCGGGTCCGCGGCCACGGTGTTGACCCAGTGTCGAGCGTACTTGCCCACATTGATCGCGCTCCAGTAATTCGAGGCCATGTTCATGAAGCTCGTGAAGTACGTGTTCCTGGGGAACGCGCCTCCGGTGACGAAGTGCTCATCGTCGCTGAACGGGTTCAACTGGAATGCGGCGGGCGCGCTCCCGTTGGGCGTGGGAGACGGAGTGGTTTCGTAAACGAGCCAGATGGCCTGTTGCTTGAAGTATCCGGTTTCGTTGAAGATATCCCGCCCTTCAAGATCCATGGTGACGAAGGGAATGATCAGATATTGCGCCAGGGAAGCGGCATATTCGTCTCCTTCCTGGCCGACGCCGCCCGCGGACTTGCCGCCGACCGAGGGGACGAAGTTGTCGGTCCAGCGCGTCGTGATGCCGTCGATCAGGAAGCCGTCGTCCTTCGCTTGGTTCTCCCAGTAGGTGGCGATGCCGATCTCGATGTCGTTGCGCATGTTCCCTATGTTGTAGTTGTCCTGGACCATTGCCGGACTGCCCCACGCCTGCTGGTTGATGCCCGTCAGGTAGTCGTTCCATCCCGCGCCGGTCCCGCCGATGTTGTTGAAGAAAGCGGCGCGCTGCTGGGCCGTCATCTGGTCGTAACACCAATCGTAAACCTCCGCGGCCATCTCGCCCCCGTTTCGAGCCGTGTCGCTGCCGTTATTGCTGGGCGAGTAATCGATCACGTAATTCATGGTATAGTTGATGGCGACGGAACAATCGTCGCCGTGTACGATGTGCCTCCACGCGATGTCGGTGTAATAGTCGGACGAGGTGTCGTCCGTCGGCCTCGGATACGACGGATTCGCCGCCAGCCAGGTCTTCGCTTGCGCCAGCCGCGAGGCGTTGAACCACAGCCGGGGATGCGACGCCGGGATGCTGAGGGCGGGCGGGATCGCCGGTGTCGCCGAAACCTCGCTGGAATTGCCGCTCTCGCCGTACGAGTTCACCGAGGTCACCACGTAGTAGTACTTCGTCCCGTTGGCGAGTCCCGTGTCCGTGTAGGACGGCGCGCCGGGCGTTCCCACGATCGTGTACGGACCGCCCGATGCCGCGCCGCGCTTGACGTGGTAGGTGGTCGCGCCCGCGCCGGCCGTCCAGCCCAGCAAGACTTGCGCATTGCCCGCCACCGCCGTCACGTTCGTCGGCGGCGCGGGAATCACGGACGCCCCGGAGAACCTCAAATTCCTGGGAGCGGCGGGCGTGGCGGCCCACGAAGGATCCGCCGCCAGGAGCGACAGGGCAACCGAGAAGCAAATTATCGCGCGATGGTTCATGGCATCCCCCTTATTTCACGACCGCGAACTTGACCCGACTCCGGACGATTGTGCCGCCCGTTTTCCCGTGGATCACGGCGTAATAGACCCCGCTCGCCTTCTTTCCCGTCCACACGTAGTCGTAGTAGGGTTGTCCGTTCGCCGCCGTGCCCGTCGGTCCGCCCGTCACCCGGTCGGAATGGACCACCGAACCGGCGGCGTCGTAGATCGTGATCTCCAGCGCGTCCGCATCTCCCACGAACGCCCGAATCGTCGGGTCCACGCCCACCGCCGGGTTCGGGAAGGCCGCCGTTTCCACCATCGTCACCGAGGAAGCCGTCGTCCCGCCTCCGGTTCCACCCCCGGAACCGCCGGCGACCGCTGTTTTTAACGTCAGAGTGGAGCTCCAGCCGGAGCTTCCCGCGCCGTTGACGGCCTGCACGCGATAATAATAGTTCGTCCCCGCCGCGAGGCCGGGGTCCGTGAAGCTCGTCGCGCCCGGTCCGGGCTGGCCCACCGTGGCGAACCCCGAGCCGCTCGAGAGCGACCGCTGGACGACGAACCCCGTCTCGTTTGTGGAATTGCGCGTCCAGGACACCGTGGCGCTGGAGGAATACACCGCCGTCGCCTTAAGTGCCGATGGGACGGCCGGCGCGGTAATTGGGGCGATCGTCAGCGTGGTCGAAATCTCCACGTCGGCGCCGGAACCGTTCAGGTTGAAGACGGAAAGGCTACCGGCCGAATCGAAGGCCGCCACGCGGAAGTAATAGGTGAAGCCGTCGGTCAAGGTCAAAGTGGCCGACGGGTTGGCCGAGGGCGACACATCCAATTTGGTGATAGCCGGGTCGGCCGTGGCGGCGGTGGTGGACAGGAACGTCCCGCTGGAGTCGAAGCTCCGGGTGGCGTAGAAGACCCGGTAGCCGTTCAGGTCCGACAGGGACCCGCCCGAGGCGGCCGTCGTCACCGCGTCCCAAAGGAGCGTCACCTGTCCGGCCCAAGACCGGACCGACGAGAGCGCCAGAAGGAGAACAATAATGAACTTCGATTTAATTTTCATGGAATTTTCTCCTTTTACAGACCCGCCCGAACCGGGCGACGAACTGACCGTGAACCGCCGCCCGCCGACCGTTTGGCCGGCGCGCCGCCCCAGGTCCACGTCAAACCTGCCCGCTGGGTCATTCCCCACTCCGCCGCTGCGGTGTTCATCGCGTAGTCCAACTTAAAATCTCCCACCTTCACTCCCAAACCCATCGCCAGGCCCGATAGCATCTGAGTGCTCCCGCTATCGCTCTTGAGCGCCTGGTTGCTGGTCGTGTCGCCTTTGTAGCCCAAACGCAAAGTAAGCACGCTGATCTCGTATTCCATTCCCAAACTCGCCGCCGTGTCCTTCTCCGCCATGCGGTAGGTCGCCCCAGCCACAAAGGTCACCGGACCCATGCTGATTGCGCCGCCGCCGTTCACCGTCGTGGGAAGAGCGCCCTTCTCCGTCCGGTATTTCAGCCCCGGGCCGACGTTCAACGCGCTCAAACCCCACAGCGTGTTCTTTACGATCAGGCTGACCCCCGCGTCCGCCGCCGGGGTCCAAGCCGATCTGTAATCCCCCAGAGTCGATTGAATTCCCTTAGCTGTCACCCCCGCCCGGAACGGACCCAGCTTCTCCGACACCGTCAGACCCGCCGCCAGGTCTCGGGCGCTGAAGCTGCCCGTCACCGCTCCCGTGTCGTCCCGCTTGTCCATACTCCCGCTGGACCACTGGGTGGCGCTCACCGCCCACACACGGCCGCCCACTTTGAAGGCCCCGGCGACGTTGCCATAGTTGCTGTCCCCCTGGAGGGCGTCGAAGGAGGCGGTTATTTCGCCGGTCCTTTTAAGGATGCTAACGTTAGCCGGGTTGGAGCCTACGGCCTGGGCGCCGAAAGAATAGGCCGGCTGGACCCCGCCCAGGGATTGGTTGCGGACGGAGGGGTCGATCTTCAAAAACGCCGCGCCCGAGGTTGCGTCCGCCCGGGAGAGGCCCGGGAC
>PMLF01000018.1 GCA_003158755.1 Elusimicrobiota bacterium
AATCGGACGAGTCTGGGCATGGACGAATCCTATAAAAACCCGCGCCGCCTTGAAACAGTTTCATCGGCGATGCGGTCCGTTTGACCGGCGAACGGTTGACGCGGCATTGGTCGTTTGCGATAATCACACGAAAGTCATAATCGTATTACGAAGGCGCCCCCCATGCTCCCGGTTGTCAAAGAACCCCCTTCGCCCCTCGTTCCCCCCGAGGGGTCCTCTTTTCCCGCCGCCCCGAAACGGAGGGAGGGGACCTCCCCGCGCGGCCCGCGCATGCCTTCCCTTCGACCATGAAGAGCCGTTGCTTCAGGAGTTTTGATTACGCGGACGATTACGCGCCCGTGTGGATTCCGCTTGCGGCCTCAATCTTCCTTCATGCGGGCATGTTCTTCTTCCTTTTCCACCTTCCGATCCATCGTCGGCGGCCGGAGGCGAGGCCCGTTGAATTGGATTTGTCCGGCCCTTTTCGAATCGTCCCTCCCGGTTGGGCCGGAAAACCCTGGCCGGTCCGGAAGGGCAATCCGGACGGAGGCCCCGGAACGGAAAAAGGAGCGCCCGCGCCGAATGAACGGGCGTCTCCTCCGACCGATCCGAACGCGGCGGGCAAACCGGACGAACCGGGGCCGGGGCTCGGGAGCGCCTCGGGGGAGGCCGACGGGGCTGAATACGCCCTCGTCGCCTTGACCGCGCGTCCTTATCTGCTGAACGGGCGGGAGTTGGCGGAAACCCTGCGCCATTATTACCCGGAAGCCGAGCGGAGGACGGGCCGTGAAGCCGCCGTGACCCTGGATTTGCACGTAGGGGAGAGAGGGGAGGTCTCGCGGGCCGATGTCGTCCAATCGGGAGGCGAGGCTTTCGACCGGGCCGCCCTCCAAGTGGCTATGTTCTTCAAGTTCAGCCCGGCCCGCGTCGGTGATAAGGCCGTCGCCGTCAAACTACGGCAGACGATCCATTTCCAATTGCGGGGATAGCGTTCGATTTATTCGATCAATAAAGGAGGCATTTCAATGAAACGATGGATGAGTTGCATGGCGGCGGTATCGGTCCTGGTTTCCACGGCCGTACGCGCCGAATACGTCGTCACGGGGAACGACATCACGATCACGGCCCCCCGAGTGCAAAAAAGCGACGTCACCCTTCAACCGGAAGCCCTTCCGGCCAACGTTTCCGTCGTCACGGCGGAGGACGTCAAGGCGAAGCAGGTGGACCATTACCTGGACATGCTGCGGGACGTCCCCGGCCTTGCCTTGAGCACCTACGCGCAGGGGGCCATCGGCGATGGGATCGGCATGCGGGGGTTCTTCAGCGACCACGGCAGCCAGGTCGCCGTTTACGTCGACGGGGTCCCGCTCAACTGGGCCAATTCCAGCCACGCCAACGGTCTGGTGGACCTTTCCTGGCTGGCCCCGGAGATGGTGGACCGGATCGATGTCATCAAAGGCCCCGTGTCCGCCCTTTACGGAGGGTTCGCCCTGGGCGGCGTGGTCAACATCATCACCAAGAAAAGCGGAGAAGAATCGCAGGTGAACGCCGGGGGCGGGAGTTACGGCACGTACCGCGGCGCGGCGGTGTTGACGCGCGACGACGGGAAGATAAAACCGTTCCTGGTCGAAGAAGGTTTCCATCAGGACGGTTACCGGCAAAATTCCAATTGGTCGCGGCTCAACTCCTTCAACAAGGTCTCCCTACCCGTGGGCGGCGGGACGCTTTCGCTTCGGGGCGGGTTCGTGAAGCAGGATTGGGGAGCCCCCGGCTACATTCCTCTCGCTCCCGTCATTCAAGGGACCCTTCCCCGGGACGCCGACGTCAATTCATCCGACGGCGGGTCCATCCGGGATGCCAACTTCGTCATGAACTTCGACCCGAAAACGGGGGAAGCCGGGTTTCACGGCGCGCTGTACACGTCGCGCGAAACCCAAGACCGGTTCTCGACCTTCGACGCGGGACCGCAGAAGTGGGGGCTGAACAAACACACCTCCTTCGGATGGCGAGGGCTATACAATTACGCACCCGCACCGTCGCTGGCCCTGGCGGTGGGGACCGACGGCCAATACGCCGACGGCCGAGCGGCGAGTTTCGCGACGAGCGGCCGGAGCGTCCTGTTCACCAAGGGGGATTGGGGGTTCCATCAATGGACCAGCTCCTTGTTCGGCCAGTTGCAGGCGAAACCTCTGGCCTGGGTCGGAGACGGACGGCTGGCGGACCTGGTCAAGCTGGTCGGCGGAATCCGCGAAGACATCTTCGACATCACCGTGGACAACCGCTTCGTGACCGCCTCCAACTTCTCGGGGACGGACCATACGTCCATCGTCAGCCCCAAGGCCGGGATCGTCGTTTCTCCTTTGAAAAGCCTGGATGTATTCGCCAACAGGGGGATCGGCTTCCGGCAGCCTTCGGTCGAGGAAATATCCCCGAACGATCCGACGGTCTCTCCCAACTTCAAGCTGGACCCGTCGAAGATCCGCAGTTGGGACGCCGGGTTCAACGAACGTCTGGCCGGAGGCCGCGTCCGGCTGAACTTCGACTATTACCAAAGCCGGCTGGACCGCGAGATCGTGGTCGTCAACGACCAGCCTTTGAACGTGGACAACACCGAGCGGAACGGGTACGAGGCGTCGGTGGGCGCGGACATCGGCGAAGGGGTGACCGTCCAAACCTCCTACGCCGGGGTCCGGGCGCGGGACCTCACGCCGGACGTCAACGGGGGCGACCTCGTCCCGCAAGTCTCCAAAAGCGTTTGGACCAATACCGTCCGGTGGACCCGGAAGCTCTCCGGGCCGAGCTTCCTCATCGTGAACGCGAGTTCGCAACTCTACGGACGCGCGCCGCTCAACGCCACGGGGAGCATGACCCAGCCGTCCATCGCCCGCTGGCTGGGTCGGGTCACCTACGGGCATCACCCTTGGGAGGCGTTCGTCGGGGGCATGTTCGTCCCGCAGAAGTACGCCTCTGACCTTGAGTTGGACGGCGGCGGCGGCCGCACGTTCTTCGATCCGGCGGCCCAATGGACGGTCACGGCCGGACTGCGGTATTCGTTCAAAATATAGGAGGATCGCCATGACGTTCAAAAGCTGGATGGGAACCTGCCTGATGCTCTTCTCCCTGGCGGGAGTCTGCCGGGCCCATGATGTTTGGCTCGTCACGAAAGTGGACCGCCTTGAACTCTTGTACGGTCACGAAACGCCGGAGGTCTACAATCCCGTCAAAGTGACGGATTACAAGGGTTACGACGTTGACGGGAAACTGTTGATGCTCAAAACCGTCCCCATGCCGGAAGCCTTCGGCCTCGCCGTTGATCCCCGCGTGGCCATGATCACGGTCGTTTTCGACAACGGGTATTGGGTGGCCGGAAGCTCGGCGGAATGGAAGAACGTCTCGCTGGAAACCGCGCGGACATTCCCGGCCTTTCATCACCCGGTGAAGCTCCATAAATCGCTCTACGCGTGGTCGAACCGGTTCTCCGAGCCCGTCGGACTGGCATTGGAGATCGTCCCGTTGCGGGACCCATTCAAGGCCAAGGGGGTCCTGCCCGTCCGGATATTGTTCGACGGGAAACCCCTGCCGAACGCCAAGGTGGAATTTGGGATTCACGGGGACAAAGCTCCTTCGTTGCAAGCGGATGCCCAAGGCGAGGCTTCGGTCCCCGTGACCTCATCCGGGGAGCAGTTCATCGCGGTGGACTTCGCGCCGCCGACCCCGGCGGGAGCGGACCCGGTCTCCTACGCCACGTCCCTGCGGTACGAATTGAAAGGGAAGTGATCCATGCATATCCCCGACGGATTCTTGGACGCGAAAACGATCCTCGCCACCTCGGCGCTGGCGGCCGGGGGGGTGGGGGCCGCCGTCCGGAAACTGCGGCTCGACTCCTCGCCCAGGCAGGTGCCGATCATCGGACTGTCGGCGGCGTTCATCTTCGCCGCGCAGATGCTGAACTTCCCCGTGGCCGGGGGGACGTCCGGGCACCTGATCGGCGCGGTGCTGGCGCTGGTCCTGCTTGGCCCCTGGGCGGCGACGGTCGCCATCTCGTCGGTCCTGATCCTTCAATGCTTCATCTTCGCCGACGGGGGCGTGACGTCCCTCGGGGCCAACATGTTCAACATGGCCGTCCTGGCCCCGGCCGTCGGCTACGCCGTCTATACGCCCCTCCGACGCTTTTCCGGCGGGACGCGCGGGATGCTCTTCGCGGCGGCTTTCGCCGCTTGGGTTTCCACCGTGGCGGCTTCCATCGCCTGCGCGGGAGAACTGGCGGCGTCCGGCACCGTCGCCTGGAAGGTCGCCTTCCCGGCGATGGCCGGGGTCCACATGCTGATCGGCCTGGGCGAGGCGGCCATCACGGCGCTCGTCCTATCGGCAGTCACCGCCTCAAGACCCGAATTAATGCGAACCGATGCTCCCGCGACAGAGTATCGAGCCGTGGCTTTCCAAGGAGTCCTCGTCGCCTTGGGATTGGCGATTTTCGTCGCCCCGTTCGCCTGCGCCTGGCCCGACGGGCTGGAAAAGGTCGCCGCGCGGCTTGGTTTCGGGTCGGCGGCGGCCGCGCCGCTCCTTCGCGCTCCGCTACCGGACTACGCCGTTCCGGGACTCCATCGGGTGGGACTGTCCACGGCGGCGGCGGGCGCCGTCGGAACGATGGCCGCTTTTACGCTCTCCTATTTTCTGGCGCGCACGTTGGCCCGGGGAAGATAATACCCGCTATCCCCATCGAACTTGGAGTCAAAATAAAGGGCGGGCCTCCCGTAAGGGAGACCCGCCCTGTCCCGGCTAATCTTCATCCGGGAGCATGACACTAATAACCGGTTCGCTGTGATCGCCGGGATGGCAGATGCTTTTGAGCGTGACAAGCGGCGGCATGCCCTGCCGGTTGTCATTGCGGACATGAAGCTGAAACATGAGCAGGTCGCCAGTGGAAGAACTGCGGATTGCTTGGCGGAGCATGAAAAGAACATTATGTTGCCAGCCTCCCTA
>PMLF01000211.1 GCA_003158755.1 Elusimicrobiota bacterium
ATGAAACCTTTCACCAAGGACATGATCGAGTCGAAGCTTCGCCTCATGGGGATGCTTCCTTGACCTTGGACAAGCACGAGATCGCCGTTCTGGACGCCATCATGAGGGTCGTGGAAAACCAGCTTCGCGACAACGACCCCCCGGAAGTCCAGCGAACGCTGGCGCGGCTCCAGACAGAAGGGTTCTCCGAAATCGACGCGAAGAAGCTGATCCGGAGCGTGGCCGCCGTGGAAATTTCCAATATCATGGAGAAGAAGGAACCCTTCTGCTACGACCGCTATGCGAAAGGATTGGATCTTTTGCCCCAACTCCCCTGGGAGGATTGACGTGGAAACACTCGACAACGTTTCCCTGACGCTCAAAGCCNNAGCCAACGTCTATTTCAATGGCAAAGTGGTCAGCCACACGGTCCACGCGCCGGACGGAACGCGCAAGACCGTCGGGGTCATTTTCCCCGGTTCCTACACTTTCGACACCGGCGCGCCGGAACGCATGGATATTCTGGCCGGCGAATGCAAGGTGAAACAGGCGGGAGAATCCGCCTGGAAAACTTATCATCCGGGCCAATCGTTCAAAGTGCCGGGCAAGTCCTCCTTCGAAATCTCCGTCGAAAAAGGTTTGGCCGAATACCTCTGCAGCTACGAATAACAACCCATTGCCGCTGAGATAACTCAAGAAACCGAAAAATAATGGCCGTCACCCCGGCGAAAGCCGGGGTCCAGGGCGTAAAACCGCATTATAGGCGGACGTTCCAAGTCCTGGATACCGGCTTTCGCCGGTATGACGGCTAATCTTAGCGGCTACGAATGACAGCCTATCCCGATAGGCCCTGAGGAAATCCCCCCCCCGCCGGAGTTTCACCGAAGAAGCGTGAACCGCCCCGCCTCCCCGAACGTATTAACGGGTGAAAGGGGGGCCCATGAAAATCACTCTTACTCTAGCGGCGTTCGGACTTCTCACGGGCATCGCCGTGGCCATGGTGAACGTCCCGGGGACCCAGCCGGTCTTTCCCATGATGAGAATTACGCGGACGGACGAAGAATGGAAAAAAATATTGACGCCCGCCCGTTTCCGCGTCCTTCGGCAGAAAGACACCGAGGCCCCCTTCCTCAACGCTTACTGGAACCTCAACGATGAGGGTATTTATCGCTGCGCCGGATGCGGAGCGGTGCTCTTCTCCTCCAAAAACAAATTCCTCTCCAACAGCGGTTGGCCCAGCTTCCGGTCGCCCGAGAACGAAATAATGATCCAGGAGAAGAAGGACCCGACCTGCGGAATGGCTCGAACCGAGATCCTTTGCGCCCGGTGCGGCAGCCACCTGGGACACGTCTTTCCGGACGGCCCTCCGCCGACGGGCCGGAGATACTCCGTCAACTCCGCTTCCTTGACGTTCGAGCCGTCCGAACCCGACCAAGAAGACTGACGGCCGCCGAAATTCCGGCGGCCGAAGGTAAAAAGTTAAAGTGAAAAGGAAAAAGTCGAAAGCAGGGCTCGGTTCCCCCCTTTTTCCTTTTGCCTTTTTACTTTTTCCTTCCGTGGAAGGATGCTAAACTCCCGTTCATGTCCTATCTCGTCCTCGCGCGAAAATACCGGCCCCAAACCTTTGAAGAATTGGTGGGACAGGAACACGTCACCCGAACGCTGGTGAACGCCCTGGAATCCAAGCGGGTGGGGCATGCCTACATCTTCTCGGGGCCCCGCGGATGCGGCAAGACAACGACGGCGCGGCTTCTGGCCAAAGCGCTCAACTGCGAGAAGGGGCCCACGGCGCACCCCTGCAACGAGTGCGCGGCCTGTAAGGAAATTTCAGAAGGGTCTTCGGCCGACGACGTGATGGAGATCGACGGCGCCTCCAACCGCGGCATCGACCAGATCCGGGAATTGCGCGACACCGTCAAATACGCCCCGGCCCGATGCCGGTACCGCATCGTCATCATCGACGAGGCCCACCAGATCACGGACGCCGGTTTCAACGCGCTCCTGAAGACCTTGGAGGAGCCGCCGCCCCACGCCGTCTTCATGATGGCGACAACCGAGGCCCAGAAGATCCCCCCGACGATCCTTTCCCGGTGCCAGCGCTTCCAGCTGAAGTCCATCGCCCCCGCGGACACCGTGCGACAGCTCAAGAAAATCCTCGCCGCCGAAAAGATCAAAGCCGAAGACGAAGCCCTCTTCGAAGTGGCCCGGGCCGCCCACGGGGGATTGCGGGACGCCCTTTCCCTTTTGGACCAGGTCATTTCTTTTTCCCCGGAGGGCGTGACGGCTCGAAGCATCCGAGACCTCCTCGGCCTCCTGCCCCGGGAAAAAGTCCGTGAGTTCGCGGCGGTCCTGCGCGACGGCTCGCCGGAGAAAACCCTTCAGGCCGTCCAGAAAGCGTCCGACGAGGGATTCGAATTGGGACAACTGGCCCGGGACCTCTTGGATTATTTCCACGAACTGCTTTTGTGGAAGAACGGGGTGAGGGGGCCGGAGACCGTCGACCCCGCGGCGGCGGAAAAAGAAGCCGCCCTTTACGAAGAAGAGGATTTGGAGCGGGCGCTCCAAATCCTGGCCCGGGCGGCGGAACGCCTTCGCCGAAGCGAATCCCCCCGGGCCACCTTCGAGTTGGCCTGTCTGGACCTTTCGCGCAAGACCGTCCCCGTGGAAGAAATGCTGGACCGACTGGAAGCCTTGGAAGCGAGGCTTTCCAGCGGGGGCGCCGTTCCGTTAAAAAAAAAAATTGAAATAACTCCCCCCTCCTCCGAGAAAACCCCGGACGAGATTAGAAGCGATTCCAATGATCAAGAAACCGTTCGTGAGGAGCCCGTCGAAGCACGAATATCCGTCGGGGCAACCGGCTCACCCTTCGACGAGCTCCGGGGGAGCGGCATCATTGAAACCGCTTCTATTAACTCCAAACCACCGCCGTCGTCCCAGCCACCAACCCCGTCCGCCGACATGATTTCCCCCGCCGCTCAATCCCTCCAGGCCGGGTGGCCCCGCGTCTTGGAGGCGGTGGGAATGAAAAAACCCTCTTTGGAACCTTTCCTGGCCCTCGCCCGGCCGGAATTCTCGGCGGAGGGGTCGCTGCGAATTCTCTGCCGGGACGACTTTCAGCGCTCCCAAATTTCCGCTCAATTGGCCCTGCTGACGGGACTTGTCCAGAAAGAGATCGGGCCGTACCCCGTCAGTTGCGCCGTCGCGGCCGCGCCCCCGCGCCCAACGACGGCCCGCCCCGCTACGGAGACTTCGCCCTTCGCCCCGGCAAATCCGCCGAGGACGGCGGGCAGCCCGGAGGGCCGAATGCCCCCGCCGCCGGTCGAAGACGCCGAGGAAGCGTCCGACGACGAAGCTCCTCCCGACGAAGAAGAGGATTCCCCCGTCCCAAAGGTTCCGGCCGCCGTCCTCGAAGAGAACCAGGCCGCTTCCACCGCCTCCGCGGAAGACGCGGGGGAAATCGCCTCCCTGGAACCGGGTATAAAGTTAATCCTCGATCGGTTCCCCGGCAAGCTGAAGAAATTGGACCCCGTCCCATGAACCGTCCATGGGAATCGCTTTTGACCGCCGTCCGGGGATTGCCGGGCGTGGGACCCAAGATGGCCGAGCGGATCGCCCTGCATCTGCTGCGACGACGGGATTCCGCGGAAGCGCTTCAAAACGCTCTGGAAGACGCTCTTCGTCGGCTCGCCCGGTGCGCCCGTTGCGGAGATTTGGTGGAATCCGAAAGCGGCCCGCCCGCCGAGTGCCCCTCGTGCCGGGACCCGGACCGAAACGCGGCGGAATTGTGCGTGGTCGAGGAAATCGGCGACCGCCAGGCCCTGGAGAAAAGCCGCGCCTTCGGCGGACGCTACCACGTGCTGGGGGGAGCGCTCTCCGCCTTGGACGGCGTCGGTCCCGGCGACCTAAAAATTGAATCGCTGTTGAAGCGCGTTGCCGAGGACGGGGTCAAGGAAGTGATCCTCGCCACCAACCCCACCGCCGAGGGCGAGACCACGGCCTCCTACATCGCCGACCTTTTGAAGGGACGGGGCGCGTCCGTCACGCGCCTGGCCTACGGGTTACCGTCGGGTTCCGTGATCCAGTACGCCGACGAGTTCACCCTGGCCCGGGCCTTGGAAGGCCGCCGGCCGATCGAATAAGAAAGGGCGGGATTGACAAGATTCCGTTGAATCGGGAGAATGTCCCCATGGATTCCAAATTCAAGATCGTAGCCGCGGACGACGACCCGGACATCACGGGACTCCTAAAAAAACTCCTCACGGCCGAAGGCTACTCCGTCGTCGTCGCCAACGACGGAGACGAAGCCCTGGCCGCCCACGAGCGGGAAAAACCCGACCTCCTGGTGCTGGACTGGGCCATGCCGGGCAAGGACGGACTGCAGGTGTGCCAGGAGGTCCGCAAGAAGGACGGCAGGGTGCTGATCCTGATGCTCACCGGGCAGAAGACCGACCAAAGGAAAGTGGCGGGCCTGGCCGGCGGAGCGGACGACTACATCACCAAACCCTTCGGCCAGAAGGAGTTCCTGGCCCGCATCCGGGCCCTCTTCCGCCGCCTTGACGTCTAATAGTTGTCACGCGGACGTCTTCCTGTCGTCGCGTTTCCTTCCTACAATCCTCCTATGTCCAAACTGAAAATCCTCGTCGTCGAAGACGACCGAGACATCGCCAAGATCCTCAAATACAACCTCGAGAAGGAGGGTTACCAGGCCCTCGCCGCCCAGGACGGAGAGGAAGGCGTCGTCCTTTTCCGTCGAGAGAAACCCCGCCTGGTGATCCTGGACCTGATGCTCCCCAAGGTGGACGGGCTGGAAGTCTGCCGCCTGATCCGCGCCGACGACAAGAAAATCCCCATCCTCATGCTCACCGCCAAAAGCTCGGAGGTGGACAAGATCGTCGGCCTCGAAATGGGCGCCGACGACTACGTGACC
>PMLF01000066.1 GCA_003158755.1 Elusimicrobiota bacterium
GTGATGAACGAGCCATCGAACCTCTGATGAAGGTGGTGAGGCGTGGTCGAAAGGATAAAGACTACATGGGCGCAGTCTATGGGTTGTCGTTGATGCACTGTGACCTCGTATTTCCGGAGATTCAAAAGATGGCAGAGGATGGCTACGAGACCGCCTTGGGTGTCGCGATGATCCAGAGGTATCCCGATAAGCCGGAAACCCTTCTGGCGTTGAAGAAAATAGCTGAAAAGGACCCGGAGAGTTATGTTCGAGAGGACGCTCAGGATGCGATTAAAAAGATCGGGGTGGCGCGGGTAAACTCTCCCGCGTTGCCGGCAACGAAGTAAACGCCGCCAATGTCTAGGGAAGAAGGAAAGTTGGGAAGGAGTGCGCGTTGGCGTTGGCGGCTGATCGCGGCGTTGCTCGTCGTGTTGACCGCATGGGTGGCCTTCAAGGTATTGCGCCGACCGCTGGAGAGGCGGGTTCCGACGCGGGCCGAGGTGGCCGCGGTCTTCGCGCGGGTGCCGACACCAACCACCCCAGATGAAAAGAGGATAGACGAGCTCTTGAAGGAGCTCCAAGACCCGAAGACCAGTCGTGAAAGATTCTTCAAGGCATCGGAGGAGACTTTGCGGCTGGAGGAGAAAGCGCACGGGCACCAGGGACAGCCCATGGACCTGGCTATCCATAAGATGCTGGCGCACGCCTACACCGACGAGGGCCGGTATCGGGAAGCCATCCCCCATTGGGAGGCGCTGCTGGCGGCCGGGCCGGAACGACCCGAGGACCGATTTCTTTTAGAATGGATGTTGTCCAGCAGTTGGGAGGCTCTTAAAGATTGGCCCAAGGCCAGGCAACACGCCGAGGCGACCCTTGCCATCGCCCGGTCGGCCGGAATGAGCAAAGAGAACCTCGTGAAATTCGAGCAGGAGCTTGACAACATCAAGGCAATGGAGAGGAAGCCGTTGAACTCCCCCGCGGTCAAGTCGGCGCAGTAAAGGCGCTCGCCGGGAAGGGAGAATCCCGGTCGTTTTCAAGACGGCCGTCCTAAAGTGAACGCCGGAAGGCGAACGGTAAATTAATCCGACTGGATTTCAAGGTGTCTCCGATGAACAATCCCATACGCCAATCGCTGCTCGAGTTGATAAACCAACATTTGAAGCTGAAAGAATACAAGGTGTGCCTCGCGGTCTGGTTCGACCGAGGAACGGTGAAACAAGGGGTGGCATGCCTGCTTGAGGTCGCGGAACAATTCGACTATTTGGCGATGGTGCACGAACAGGCCAACAGTTACGGCCTGGGGTCGATCAAGACCCTGCGTCATTGGATGGTTTCGCCGAAGCTGCTTGAAGGAGTCCTCTCCGGATCAAACCCCGCCTATTCCGAACTGCGCGATAAGCTTACCGATTTCGAGGTCTTGTCGATCGATCCGGATTCCTTGGGCAGAAAGGCCATGGAGAAATTCGGGGCGGGATTCACCTTGCCGGAGAACACCGTCGTGGGTTGGTACGTTCCTGCGAATGAAATCCCTCAAGTCCAAAGCCAGGGGGATCGATTCTTCGGGAACGCGAGGCCGGACTCCGCGATCGCAATTTTGGAGGAATCCGCGGACTTCGTTCACCGGAAGGGGCTTATGTTCTCGCCCGACCCTCTTTCGGGGCGGTGGTTTCCGAATACCGGTGAGGGGATGCTGGATCGGACGTGGTATCAGGACTGGCGGCAGGGCAAGCCGGGCGGATTCCTGTTGCGGGGGGGGAGGTTCTGCCGTATAATCGGGTTTGAAGTGATAGCAAAACCTTCTTTTTCTAAGATCATAAATACTTCGAATCCGGGCCATATGTATGTTCAGGTTTTGCTCAAAGCGGAGTAAGTTCTGATGGAGAATCCTGAAAAGGGTCCGACCCAATCGGCGTTGGACCGGTTGGACGCCGAGCTGAAGGCCCGGTTTCGAGCCGACCAGTCCGCCTATTTGAAAGTGGCGAATGAGATCATCCATTCGGAGCTGTGCGCTCTTTTCATGGAGCTTAAGGCGCGGTTCGTCAGGTACCGGCAGGAGTCTTTCAAATACGAGCCGTCCTTTCAGCCGACCCCCGCGATTGGGACGCATGTCAAGATCAAGTGCCTTGAGTTGGATTCTTTCTGGGATTTCGTTTTGGTCCAGACCGCCGACCGAACGGGCAAAAGGGTCTTTTTGGATGTGGAAGCCGAGGGACAGAAAGTCAAATTGCCGGGGATGGAAACCACCGCCCCCGTTTGGGCCGTCACGGATATTCCCGTCATTGAAGATCAGATTCGCAGCCTTGTTCAAAAATACTTTGAACTTTTGCTCCCCAGGATATTGCCTGGCAAGCCTGGTGAGGGAGCCGTGGGATGAGCGATGGGAATCGTCCATGATCCGCCGGGTCATCAAAGAATGGTTGGCGGGGAAGGGGATCAAGTGGAAATGAAGGGGCGCGCCAGAGAGTCACGTCCGCGACGATGCCAAAGAGGCGATTGAAAAAATAAAGGCGTCCAGCGGGAAAGAGGATGCGCCGAGCGCGGTAAAGTAAACGCCGCCGAAGCCGAAGGAAGAAACGAACAATTTGCGGGAACGGGGTCAGGGTAAATGACGGAGGAGGAGATTCTAACCAAGGTGGTGGAGATCCTCCGGCGGAGGCTGCCGGAGGATTTCCACGGCAAGGTGTTCTTGTTCGGGAGCCGTGCGGCGGGGACGGGCGAGGACCGGAGCGATTTCGAGATCGGGATCGAGGGGGAGGATCCGGTGCCTCCCGGGACGATGAGGGAAATCCATTGGGAGACCGACGGGCTGCCGATCCTGTACACGGTGTCGGTGATGGATTTCGCGGGGATGTCGGGGGAATTCGTGAGGGTGGCGAAGGAGCATACGCGGGTGTTGTTTGAGCGATGAAGGGCCAAGAACCGGTTTTTTCAGGTGATGGCGCATTGACCCATCCAAACCGCGCAAGGGATCATTTACAAAATGAACGGGCACGTTCCAAATCTATTGCGGTCGGGCATCCGGGGGAGACGATGCTGAACGGGAGCGAAAATATCCGGCGGTCGCCGAAAGCGGAACGGGAGAGGTCCGCATGACGAAGCGTCCGTTGAACGCCGAAGTCAAGAAGGAACTCGGTCTGCGGGTCCTCGCGCTGCGAAAGGCGCGGGGGCTCAGCCAAGCGGAGATGGCGAAGAAATGCGGCCTTCATTGGACGTACATCGGCGGCGTGGAGCGCGGGGAACGGAACCCGACGCTGACGACCCTGAGGCGGCTGGCGGAAAGCTTGGGGGTGGACCTGCCTCCCTTGCTGGGACGTCTGGAGAAAGGGGAGAGTCCCGTCCTGACGGAGAGGGACAAGCGGCGGCAAGAAATCGTGAAGTGGCTCCAGAAAGGGAGCGAAGCCGCCGTCGCCTTGTCTTTCCGGGTGATACAGGTCATCATCCGGGAAGAGAAGAAACGGGGGAAAGGACGATAGCCATCGGATCCCATTTTGTCGGGGGCGGGTCTAAGATCCGCCACTGCGTAAGAACCGGAGGCCGCTTTGAGCGGCGGGATTGTCCTTGGGGCGATTGATCCCATCGATGACGGGGGACCATCGGGGCGCGGGCTCCGGTGGTTTTTGACTTTTCGGGGGGTCGGGCATGGGTGAGAACGGCGACGGGAAGGTGCTGACGGCGGAGGCGAAGAGGCGGTTGGTGAAGGATTTGGGCGCGTTGTTGGCTCCGGTGAAGGAGGGGGACGCGCGGGAGAGCGCTCTGACGGTTCGGGTGTATTGGCAACTGGGGAACCGGTTGGTGGAGGAAGGTCTGACGGGGCGGGCGAACTACGGGTCGGCGGTGACGGGTGAAATCGCCGAAGCGATGGGGGTGAAGGAGCGTCTGGTTCAGGATTGGGTGAGTTTCCGTCGGACGTACGAAACGCCGCCGGAGGGGTTGCTGTGGACGCAATACCGGGAGCTGTCGCGGGTGAAGGACGCGGGAGCGCGGGCGTTCTACGAAAAGGCGGCGGTGAACGAAGGGTGGGGCGGCCGGGAGCTGGGGCGGGCGATCCGGGAAGGGCGGTATCGGAAGACGTGGAACGAAAAGCGCGTGGACCGACCGACGGGGAAGCGGTATATTTACAAGGCGCGGGTGGCGAACGTCGTGGACGGGGACACGGTGGACTGCGAAATTGAGGTCGGCTTCGACGTGATCCGGCGGGAGCGGCTGCGGTTGGCGGGGATCGACGCGCCGGAGATGGACACGAAGGCGGGGCCGGCGTCCAAGGCCTACGTGCAGGAACGCCTGGCGGGCGCGGAGACGGTGACGATCCAAACGCGGTGGGAGGACAAATACGGGCGGTACGTGGCGCATGTATTTTACGGCGAGGGCAACGCGGACGAGGTGTACGAGCGGGGGCAGTATTTGAACGCCGAGCTGGTATCGAAGGGGCTGGCGAAGCGGTATTAGGGGGACCGCTTCCCGCACGCGGGGTGCGGAATTTAGAGGGTGAAATCGAGATCGTGAAAGGAAAGGAGGGGATATGAACGCGGCGAAGCGGATGGTGATGACGGTGATTCGGGAGCAGCCGGAGGACAGCAGCTACGATGAGATCGTGCGGGAGCTGGCGTTCCGCGGCATGGTGGAGCGCGGGTTGAAGGAAGCGAAGGCCGGGAAACTGATTTCCCATGGGGAGATGGGGCGGCGGATTCGAAAATGGCGTTGAGGGTGGAGTGGACGCCGGAAGCCGAACGGTGGCTGAAGGCGATTCACGACTACATTGGGGAGGACAGTCCCGCGGCGGCGCGGCGGGTGGCGGAGGATATTTACGAAAGGGCGAAAGTCTTGGCCGACTATCCCGGGATCGGTTACCGGCGGATCGCGTATTGGGCGAGGGAGAAAGACGTCGTGATTTTGGGCGTGTTCCATGGTTCGATGGATTTGAAGAGATGGTTGGTGGTCCCTTGACGGTGAATGTGGAGAGTCGTTGTGAAACCAATGAAAATGGAAAGGATTGAGTGTCGATGACGAAACCACCGCATCCAACCCGAACCCGCCGCGCCGTGAAGAGTGTGTGGGGGAAGAAATGAAGGCGACGGTTCATAAATTAACCGAAGAGGAAGTCCTGTCCCGTGCGGCGGAAATCATCCGGCGTAGGCTGCCGGAGAATTTCCATGGCAAGGTGTTCCTGTTCGGGAGCCGGGCGACGGGGACCGCGACGGAGCGGTCTGACTACGACATCGGGGTGGAGGGTGACGGCCAAATCCCCGGAAACATCAAGACGGAAACGCAGTGGGAATTGGACGAACTGCCGGTGATGCAGAAGATTGAACTGGTGGACTTTGCGACGGTGTCGAAGGAGTTTAAGTCGGTGGCGAAATTAAAAGTGAGGGTTTTGTATGAGCGATAAGTGGAAAGCGCTTTTGGCGCAATTGGAACGGGCGGTGGATCGGTTCAGGGAAGTCTTGAAGCAGCCGAAGAATGAATTCATGAGGGATTCGGCGATTCAAAGGTTCGAGTTCTGTTTTGACTTGAGTTGGAAGATCATGAAGGGGTATTTGGAAGAGAGGATTCCCGATCTGAAGTTGATCTATCCGAAAGAGACGATCCGGGAGGCGTTTCAGAAAGGGTTGGTGGAAGACAACATTCAGTGGATGGTGATGGTGAATGAACGGAACTTGACAAGCCACACCTACAACGAGCCCATAGCGGAGAAGATCTACGATGAACTGCCTGAATTTCTGACGTTGTATGAAGGGTTGTTGAAGCGGATGAAGAAAGAATCGTCGGTGGAATGAGAAATTCAAGGTCGAAGTGAGCGAATGAAACCAGAAACGCCGACATCCCGGACCCGCCGCGCCGTGAAGAGGGGAATCGCCCTTTTCACGGCGGTAGTATTTTTCGGGACGATCGTCCTGGGGAATCGGACGGCGTGGGCGGAGGCGCGGGCGCAAACCCGG
>PMLF01000008.1 GCA_003158755.1 Elusimicrobiota bacterium
GACCTCGTCCTTACCAAGGACGTGCTCTACCAGCTGAGCTACCCCAGCATTGTAGCGAACCGTCCAACGAAAAATTTAGTCTATTTGGACCGCTGAGTGAGGATCTGGCGGAACAGTTCGACGATCTTGTAGATGGCGTCCGTCTGCCGGACGCGCAATCCCGACGAATCCATGATACCGTCGCGGATAGCGGTCAATTCCCTCTCCAACCGGCCGAAGGGACCGAAAACGCGGTACGTCAGGAGCGTCACCCATAAAAACCCGATCAAACCGAGGAGCATCGTCGAAATCCAGTAGATGAAGATGAAAAGACTGACTTCCGTCTCAAACCGTTGGGTGATGGCCGATACGGCTCCCACGTCCGACAGCGCTTGAACCGCCGCCATGCGAACGTGAACCAAAACCGTGTAGGAAACCAAAGATATGAACGCCATGGAAGTCAGTGTTGGGAGAACGATGAGGAACTGGTCCCACGGCTTTGTGAACCGGAGGATTCGTCGCGCCACTTTGGTGACCGGCGGATTCACGCTCATGATGCCACCCCTTTTAAATCATCTCGCTTTTCTTTCCATGAAACAACCCGCGGAAATTGGAGCGGGTGATGGCCGCTCCCACGCGGCACTTCCGCTAGCGCGGTCGGGTGCCATTTTACGATTCCCATCGCCCTTACTTCTGGGAAAACTTCTTCCAATTTGGAGACGTTCCTTAAATCGTATCAAACCATTGAGCTTGTGTTTCCCAATATCGCTCATGGTTATTGGGACCACTTTAAGAGAACGGGCGAGTTCTACGTCCGTCCGGCGAAGCCGCCTCGTCTTTGAGTCAAGGGGCCGGTCGGCGGCGTATGGACGGAGTTTATAGCAAGGATTCAGTAATCGGTCAAATGGAATCGCCGGTTTGCCGACCGGGAAGGGGGCTTCCTGTTCATTCTCCCCCTTACGAAGGGGGAGCGAGAGGGGATTAAGGCATGTCCCCTCGCCCCTTGGGAGAGGGTGCCCCGGACGGGGCGGGTGAGGGGCCGAAATTTCCGAGTTCGTGCCCCCCATGCTTTCGATGTCATCCGGCACGGGGGGCACATTGTTGCCCGCTATAGACATTCCTGAACGGAGACAAAGAGACAGACGGAAGAAGAGAGAGACAGACGACGCGCTGTCGTCATCGCGACGACGGCGGATCGTCCCGCCGAATGTCGGCGAAGGAAGGAGGCGGACCGCGTCCGTCATCGGGGAATCCGAAGCGGTGGCGTCGTCCGGGATCGGACGGCCGCCGCCGCGTCCGGGACTGATCCGGCGGACGGCGACGGTCCGGGCCGCGTCGTCCGGCCGGGACGGGATGGACGGGAACCGCCGCTGGGGATCGTCGCCGGAAGGATCGGACACCGCCGCCAGCTGATCCCGCCGGGATTTCGGAAACCCCGGCGCTGCGTCGTCGTTCGGCGGCGGATGATCGCCGCCGCGCTCGGGATTGATCCGGCCGCTGTCCGGCCGGAATGGGAAAGAAGCGGGCCGCGCCCGCGATTGAAAAAACCTCGCGCCGCGCCGTCGTCCGGGATTGGATGGACGCCGCCCCACAAAAAAACCGGAAAGCGTCCCGCGCGGAAGAAAAAAAGCCGATCCTCCGCCTGGAAAACCCCGGCGCTGTGTCGTTTAGATGGGATGGAAAAACCCGCCGCGCCGGCGCTCGGGGAAGATCCCGCCCTGTATCGTCCGGGGGAGAGACAAGGCCGCCGCCCGGCCCGGCACGAGAAACATGCGCCGGTCCAGGCGGCTCGTTTTACGCTGGCGGTGGAGTCGTCCGGTGCGCGGAGTGATGGTGGGCGCTCCGGCTTTCGGGAGAACCCCCGCCATCGAACGCGCGGCGTGCCGCACGAAGAGCTTGCGCGGCCCGCCTTTTCCGCGACCGTGACGTTGCCGCTTCGGTTGCTGGGGAAAGCCGCGCGTCCGGCCCGGCCAACCTCTGGCCGACCCGGCCGCGCCCCGCTTGCGCGAGGTGGAGTTAGTGCCGCCCGAGAAAAACGGTTTTCTGGAGTTCGCCCGCTCCACGGCAGGCCCCTCACGGCTTCGCCGTGTCCGCTGTCCGTGCCGGTGGTCCGTGCCTTGTGCCCTCACGGGGGGGCGCGCGCAAACCTAAACCAATAAGGTGTCGGCCCACCGGCACGGCCATCGGAGCCGGGACGGTGCCCCCGCCCCGGCAGGGGCCTCAAAATCTGTGCCCCCTGGGGGCACTTTTTCGTAGGTTGGAAATCTGTCTATCTTGGAACGTCCGCTTCACTACCCGGCCGCGCAAGCGCGGCCGACCCGCTTAAAGCCAAACCCGCAGCCGGTGGCTGCGAAAGGTTGCCATCACTACGCTCGGTGCTATTTGGCGTCGGTCTAAGCGTGCCCCCTCCCCCCGGGCTCGTCGCCAACATTTGTCGTCGGTAATAAATTTATTTTCCCCACCCCGCCCAGTCTCCGCTCCGTCACCAACGGCCCGGCCAGGTGCGCGCAAAAACCAAAGGCGCGCGCACGGGGCGGGGGCACAGCCGGTCCGGACTTGCTACATAGGTA
>PMLF01000341.1 GCA_003158755.1 Elusimicrobiota bacterium
CCAGTCACCCATCAGGATCAAGGCGCGGACAGGGCTGGCCTGGTCAGGCATGCCCCGCCGGCCCCTGGCGGCGTCTGCCGCCCCAGACAACGATCGGTTCCCCGCCGTGTCCATGTGATGGGAGGGCGTCGCCTTCCGGGACACATCTGAGGGCTCCGGTCTCGAAGGACCGGTCCAACCCTTTCTGGCTCGCGGCGGGGGCGCATCCGTAGAGACTCCTTCTGCTTCTAGCCCTTTTTGGAGGGCGGAGCGGCAGCCAATCACATCTGGTGGTTGTCAGCCAACCCCAGTCCAGGCTTGCCGCCCCGGCCCGTGCGTTGCCCTATGCGAAAGCCCGCTCCACCTGGAACGGGACCCCGTCTTTCAGGACATGGTAGGTGGCCCGCGCCAGCTTGTGCGCCACGGCCTTGATTGCCACCATCCCGTTCGTCCTGGCCTTCTTCCGCTGGTAGAAGCGCTTGACGATGGCGTTGTAGCGGATCGCGAAGTTGGCCGCCTCGATGAAGGCCCACGCCAGCCATTTGTTCCCGTTCTTTGTGTTGCCCTTGCCCTTCTTTTTCCCGTTGCTCAGCCGCTGGCTCCCCACGCACCGGCAGTACGAGGCGAAGTGCCCCGCGCTCACGAACCGTCCCATATCCCCGGATTCCAACAGCACCGTCAGACCGAGGGCCTTTCCAATACCACTTACCCCCAGCAAGTTCTCAAAGCCCGCATTGCCCTTCACNNAGGTTGCTCTTCGCCGCCCGCGCCACGAGAGGATCTGGAAGCATCCGGTCCACATCCCATCCGGTCAAGGTCTTCACCGCATTGCCGTTCAATGAGATACCCGCGTTGCGGCTCACGAGGTTTTGGATGCTCAGGATCTGCACCGTCCGGTTTCGAACTAATTGAGCCCGCTTGCGCAACAGGTCTCGCACGGATCGGTCCTCCTTCGGATAGATATAGCCCGTCGGCAATATCCCTAATCGCATCAGGTGCGCCAAGTGCCGGGCATCGTGCTCGTCATCCGTCGATTTGAGCCCGTCGTAGACTTTCACCGCGACCGTGTTCACCAGACGGACCTCGTATCCTTCCTCCATCAACCCGTCCACCAGCCAATACCAGTTGTAGGTCGATTCCACCGCGATGGCCTTCACTTCCTTGCGGTAGCCGGCCAACTCACCTAGAATTACTCCCAGGGTGTTGGGAAGCCGTCGTTCATATACCACTCGATCCTGCTCATCCAGGATCACCAGCACGCTGTTGTTGGAATGCAGATCAATCGCCGCGTAGAGTCCCATTTGCCTCCTCCTCAGGTGAATCGTTTGGTATTCGACGACTCAACGATATCCCCTGTGGGAGGAGGCTTCTACATGATTATCAGCTGTGGAAACTTGTAGGTAACGATGAATTGCGGGGGAAGGTCGAGATGGGGGGTGTTTTGAGGCGAAACGAAAGGTAGGAAGGAAAGAAAAAGACGAGTTAAACTTTGTGGTAATCGCGATACCAAGCCACGAACCGGGGAATCCCCTCTTCCAAACGCACGGTGGGGTTGAAGCCCAGTTTCTTTTGGCTGGCGGCGATGTCGGCGACGGTGGCGGGGACGTCCCCGGGCTGCAACGGCAGGAGGTTCTTCTTGGCTTCGCGGCCCAAAGTCTTCTCTAAAATTTCGATGAAGCGCGTCAACTCGACGGGGTGGGCGTCCCCCAGGTTGAAAATCTCGTAGGGGTAATCCTTCGCCAACGCCGCCGTCACTCCCGCCGCGATGTCCGAGACGAACGTGAAGTCCCTCCGCATTTTCCCGTGGTTGTAGACGTCGATGGGGTTTCCTTCCAGGATCGCCTTCGTGAACTTGAAGAGGGCCATGTCCGGCCGTCCCCAGGGGCCGTAGACGGTAAAGAACCGCAGTCCCGTGCAATGCATTCCATAGAGGTGGTGGTAGACGTGGGCTTGAAGCTCGTTGTACCGCTTCGTGGCGGCGTAGAGGGACACCGGACGGTCCACCGGATCGTCGACGGAAAAGGGGATTTTCGTGTTGCCGCCGTACACCGACGACGAGGACGCGTAGACGAAGGAGCCCACCCCCCGCCGCCGGCAAAACTCCAGCAGGTTCAAGGTGCCGAGAGCGTTGGATGATTCGTAAGCGAAAGGATTTTCCAGGGAGTAGCGCACGCCCGCCTGGGCGGCCAGATGGCAGACCTGGTCCACGGGATGGGCGTCCAAGAGGCGGTCCAGAGCGGAGCGATCGGAAACGTCGGCCTCGAGGATGGGGCACACGTCTTTGAGCAGCGCCGCTCGGGCGCGCTTCAGCGCGGGATCGTAATAGGCGTTGAAGTTGTCGACGCCGATGACGGAGTGGCCGGCTTCCGCGAGGGATTTCGCTGTCCAGTATCCGATGAAACCCGCCGCGCCGGTGACGAGGATACGTTTCGCCATGGGATCAGGATCTCCCGGGAGGTTCTACGAGCACGAGTCCCGCGCCGTCCATCGCTTCTCTAATGATATAGGAGCCGCCGGGCTTCCCGTAGAGGACATCCTCTTTCAAGGCCACGCGGAGGCGGTGGGGCCCGTCGTTCGTCAGGCGGCGGGCGCCGACCGCCAGGAGGTCCTGCGTCCATTGGTCGGCCAGGGGTTCTTCCCCGACGAACAAAGGGATCGTCTGCCGCACGTGGAGGAGAGGCCAAGACAGGAACGCCGACTTCACGCGGAACTCGACGCTCCCCCCTTCTTGAAGCGTCCCGGGCAAATTCACGCGCAGGCCGGCGGAGGTCTCGATCCGGACTTGGCCGTTCGGCAGGAGGTGGACGACCGCCAGGGGCATGGAGGGGGAAAAAGGCGCCGCGATCGTGAGCGCGGCGAAAAGAGAAAAAAGACCCGCCAGAGAACCGGCTCCCGCCAAACTGAAGACCCTTTCGATGAATCCGCCGCCTTTGCGCCCCAAGGCGCGCCCGGCCAGGACGGTCCCGCCGAGGGCGCAGACGGCTCCCGCCGCCGCAAAAATTTCGCGGAGCGGCGGTCCGGTCCGCAGGAGTCCCACGGACGCCGCCGCCGCGAAAGGCAACAAATAATATAGGACCCACCCCGATCCCCGCCAGGCGCTCCCGACGAAACGGAAACATCGCCCGATGCCCGAGGCCGACAGGCGTTCCCCCCACGCGCGCTCCGTCGTTTTGGCGCATCGGGAACATTGAACGGAATCGGGGGGATTGGGTTGTCCGCAGGAACAAAGCCAATAAGAAACCCGCGGAACGGAACGGCGGGCGCGCCAACGATGGAAACCCCATCGAGCCGGCGGCGAAAACCACGCGACGGCGAACAAAATTAGCGCTCCCGCGTGGAACCGACCCGCCCAAGGGGCCAGGGAGGAGCCGAACAACGATTCCACGGCGTAAAGGAAGGACGCGATCACGGGGCCGTGATGCGGGATTTCAGCTCTTGAAGCTCCACGAGCGTTTTCTCGAAGGCCAGGGAACGCTGCTCCAACTGCTGCTCGAGGGTCTCCTTGGTGTGGCGGAGAGCCTCGTGGTTGAAGGCGTTGGAGAGGGCCAGGGACCCAAACCCCGCGATCAAGCGGAAAATCTGCTCGTCCTGCTCGGTGAACGGCGCCGGGTCCGCCACGCGTTTGACGCAGAGGACCCCGATCGAGAGGCGCTCGACGACGAGGGGGGCGGTCATGGAGGAGGAGACTTCTTGGTACGCCGGGATCGCGGCGAAGCGGGGATCGACTTTCATGGACCCGGTGAGGCGGACGATCTGCCCCGTTTCCAGGGCATGCCCCACGATGCGCTCACCGGCGCCCACCTTGGCGCCCACGACGTTCTTAGTGAAGGGACCCATGATGGCCTTGACGGTGAGGCTCCGCCGGCCCTCGTCGTGCAGCAGCAAGGACCCTCCCTCGGCCTTCAGGGCGTCGCAGGCTTTTTCCAACAAGAAGGCGATCACCTGGGAAGATTCCAACGTGGAAAGGATGTTCTCGAAGACGGGCAAGAGGTTTTGGGTGACCCGGAGGACTTGAACTTCTTTTTTCAACCGATGGGCGTCCAGGCAGCGGTTTACGGAAGCCACCAGCTGGTCGGCCATGAAGGGCTTCGTGACGAAGTCGTACGCCCCCCGGGTGAGCGCCTTGACGGCGTGGGGCACGTAGGAATGGGCCGTGAACATGATGACGGGCGGCGCCACGGGGATCTCCCGCAGCTTTTCCAACAGCGACATCCCGTCCATCACCGGCATCTCCATGTCGGTGAGGAGTAGGTCGTAGTCGCTCTCGATGATCTTGTCCAGGGCCTGCTGTCCGTTCTCGGCGAACTCCACCGCGAAGCCCGACCCCTCCAGCGCGTTCTGGCAGATTTTTCGGACGATCTTGTCGTCGTCCGTTACCAGGATGCGCAATTTGCGTTCCGCCATGGCGTCTGTATCCCCCTCGGTCTCAATTGATGTAGTTTAGCGCCCCAGCCCGAGATTATCAACCGCGAGATCGAATATCCGACTAAAAGGCCGCCCCCCCCCGGTCCTCGCCACTTACTTCCGAGTGGGGCAGCGCGCGGTAATCGGCGCGTTGTTCCATGCGGCGATGCGAACGGAAAGTTCGGGCGGAGGATAGGTCAAGATGGCGTCCTCGCGGAAAGCCGAAGAAGAGTGCGTATTTTTTCAACGACGCGATAATCTCCAAACAAAACCGCGGCGCTTTCCTTAAAACGAAGCGCTCGCTTTTCCACGCCGTGCCAAGAAGCCACGGCCAACCCCACCGTCGCCAAAAAGGAGGACAAGAACATCGCTCCGATCGAAATCCCCGGGAAGAGAAATGCCAAAGACTGTTGGACGGGAAACGCATAGATGTATATTCCGTAGGAATAATCCCCGAGGCGGTTGAAGGCCCGAATTCCGCCCGACGGAACATACGCCAAAAAAAAGACGACGTACGGAATGAAAAGATAATAAGAAATGAAAAAATAGGCCGGCCGAAAGGAGGAAGCGAATATTAGCGCAGCGAAGGACAAAAAAAGCCTCCAGGACAGCGGAATGCGCTCACGAAGGATATAAAAAGAGGCTCCGATAAAAAACATGGAGGACAACCGAAAGAATAAGGTTTTCAACGGAAAAAAGAAGTGGGATCCCATATGGACAGAAAACGACAGCCCCGCCGTCAAAAGA
>PMLF01000140.1 GCA_003158755.1 Elusimicrobiota bacterium
ACGGTCACGTGTCCTTGAGCCTTCTCCCCCAATCCCAGGACAAACTCCTGCCTCGGAGGGTTTACACCGACCGCTTGGACCACCCCCGGAAAAAAACTGGCCGACAGACCCGCGAAGACTGCGGGCGCGATGAATCGAAACCGTTTCATATCCGTCCACCTCCCATCCTTTCCAATTCTCCGTCCGTCCTCCCCCGCCCGCGGACCGGGCGGAGGAGGACGAAACGGGAACTGAAACCGCTAGTTCGAGAACAACTCGACGATCAACCTGTTGGTCGTGTACGTCTGGGCGGAGCCGGTCCCCATGACGTTGCTGGCGTCGAGTTCGACGTAGACGTAGTTGGGTGAAGGGGCCGAGCCGTAACCGGCGGCGCCTTGGGAGTAGTGAATTCCATACCCCGCTTTCTTCACCGTCACGTAGTCCGTCGCGTTGGCGCCCCAGGTGGCGAGCGAATAGGTCGCCGGGTCCAGGAAGTAAGACCACTGGAAGCTGTTCGCGTCAACCGCCGCCGGATACGGAGCGTCGACCGCTGGAACCGCGGAAGTCGAGCCTTTAACGGACCAAGCAATGGACGCCGTCAATGCACCGAGACCGCTACCCGCGTTAACAAGACCTGCGGCGCTCATCGTGCTGA
This sequence comes from Elusimicrobiota bacterium, assembly GCA_003158755.1. Lineage (GTDB taxonomy): Bacteria > Elusimicrobiota > Elusimicrobia > FEN-1173 > FEN-1173 > FEN-1173. Next base: position 635 of record PMLF01000140.1, read on the forward strand.
TTCCGGTGAAGAGGGGACTCGCTCCGGAGCTCATGTTGCTGGTGTAGATTTGAATCCCGGATCCACTCTGGGTAACCGTGGAGTTAATCTTGATGTATTGGTTCGACAAGACCCAACCAGGGCTGAGGTCCACGTTGATCGAAGGCCACGCCAATTGGGTCGGCGTGCAGAGGTTGTCGGACACGTTGCAGATACTGGTGGTCATCCCGTAAGTTCCAACTCCGGTGAACCCCACGGTGGCCGTCATCGTCGACGCCCCCCGGTCTGTGAACGCCATCGCGGGGCGGGACGCCACGGCCGTTAGGCCGAGAGCGACCAGCATCGCGACAACGATGCGTTTGCATGTATTCATCATTGCGAATTACCTCCTTGCGTTTAGGAAGCCTAAAACGTCGGACTTCCTTGTCTGTATCTGTGAAAAACGATTATTCTTCTTCGGTTCCGCGCCGCCGAAGAGGACGGACAAAGACAGCCGGTGGGTGCCGGCGGTCCGGTCGACGTACAGCGGCCAGGCGAACGAATAGTCCATCCGGTAAGAAAACCCCCCGGCCGCGTTAAAAACGTAACTGAAACCGCCGTCGGCCTCATTGGGATTCCCGCCGATCCGCACGGCTAGGGTGTCCTTCAAGAACCATTTCTCCAAGCCCCCCGCCACCTCGTTCTTCCCGTCCCGGCGGATGTATTCGAAAACGGGAGTGAACGCGAGCAACTGGGACTTTTCGAAAACCACCCCGAACCGGCCCTCGGCGGGAACGCGGTCGCTCTGGGAAAGGCCCACGTCGGGAGAGTTCACGTTCCGCCCCTCCGCGGCCAAACGAAAACCGGGAAAATAGTTCGGCGCCGGCTCCCACTGGAGTCCCAGGTCCACCCCCACGGCGCTCTTGGCGCTGCCCGAATGGAAAACGGGGTCTTGGGCCGACAAGGCGTCCAGCACGTAGGCGTGGCGAAGCATCTTCAACCCGCCGCCCACGCAAACGTTTTCCCCAAAAAATTCGTAAGAAGAACCCCAGGACAACCCGGCCGTGTCCTCCCGGTAAACCCCTTGGGCCTGGAAGGCGTTCCAGTAAGCCCCCAAGGTCCCCCACGAGCGCCGTTGATCGACAAAAGATATCCCTCCAAGAGCAAGGGATGAGACATCTTGGCCAGCGTAAAGTTTCACCCCGGCGAACAACGAAGCGTAGGAAAGGGACAACTCTTGCCGTCCGGATCGGGCGGTGCCGGCGGGGTTGGAGGCCGGACCGTCGGAGTCGTCGGAAAGAGCCGTATATGCGCCGCCCAAACCGGCGGGGCGGGCGCCCCAAACCATGTCGTCGAAAGCGGCCCGGGACGCGCCGGGGAAATAAAGTAGGAAACCCGCCAAGAGGAGGGAATAAAGGAGGAAAGGATGCCGGCTTTTCAGCTGGATCATGGCCTTGTCCCTCGCTTTTTAATTTTAATTCCAATCCCTAAAACATGAAGCTTGCTTCTGAATCAAACTCGTCATCCAACCCTTTGAATTCACTTTTATTGTACCACGAGGGACCTTAAGATTTGCTTAAGTTTTTGTAAATAATTTGTAAACAACGGGGGCGCCGTATTGACAAAAACCGTAGAAATACCGAACCTTTTGGGAAAAAAGACCTACTGAAACTTGATCGCCTTGTACCAAACCGAACCTTTTGTCCATTGTTTTCCCGAAACGACCATACCGATGGAACGGACCCGGGACCAATCCATGGTTCCGTCTCCTCCGGGATGCATCACCTTGAGCGTCTTCAAAGGAATTTTCACGTTGACCCAGTCGGCGATGCCGGCTTTGCCTTTAAATACGATTCCGGCCACCGTTCCATCCTCATCCTCCAGCCGGAGCTCCACGTTGTTCGCCGCCTCTCCATCCCCGCGGAAAGAAAACCGGAGGAGCTCGTAGCCGCTGAAGTCGGAGTCGACGCTCTGAACGATTTGGGCCCATGCGCCTTCCTGAAGGTCATAGACCAAACGAGCGGCGGGTTCCCCATCGGTATTCTCAAAATGCACCAAAATTTGGGCGTCCTTGTCGAAGACCCCCTGCCACGGCTTGCTCGCGGAAAGGGGTGCGTAGGGCTCCGGGGCGGGAGGCGTTTGTTCGACGGGAGCGACGGACTTCTTCTTTTTTTTGGACGGAGAGGCCTTCTTGAGCGCCGCGGTTTTCTTTCCCTCTTTTTTCTTTTCCTTCGGCCTCGTTTCTTCCTCCGGGGCCGGCGGAACAACGGCCGCCGGTTTCACGACGGGAGGTTCGGGTGGTCGAGCGGGTTCCTCCGGAGGAAGAGTCACTTCCGGCGCGGGCAAAGAGACGGGCTTTGGGACCACCGGAACGGCCGGGGCTATCGCCGGGGACGTGACCGCCGACAGTGCGGAAGCAACGGCAACTTCTTTGGTGTCGGGCGACTCAAATTTAAACTTATAGACGAAAACCGACGCGGAAAACGTCATGGAAAGGAGGCCGAAGACGAACCAAACCCGATCGCTGCGGCGGCGCAAACGCAGCCATCCCCTTTGGGGGAGGACGGAATCGACGTTTGGGGCGTCCGGATCGGAGGAGGTCATGGGAGATTGGCTGCCCCGCAAGGATTCGAACCT
>PMLF01000034.1 GCA_003158755.1 Elusimicrobiota bacterium
CCAAGGCCAAGCTGGTCCTGGACCACCTCGAAGATATCCGCAAGTTTTACGAAGAAAACAAAGACAAGAAAAAAGCGAAAGCCTGACCTTCCATGAAGTGGATTTGTCTAGCCGTCGGAAGTTTGTCCGGCGGCTTTTCCCGGTACCTGCTGGCGGGGGCGGTTTATCGCCGCTGGGGATCGGATTTTCCCCACGGGACGCTGGTGGTGAACCTGAGCGGATGTTTTTTGATCGGCCTGTTCGACAGCTTGGCGGAAACGAAATTCCTCCTGGGGCCCAACGCGAGGGTCCTCCTCATGACGGGGTTCTGCGGAGCGTTTACGACCTTTTCGACCCTCATGCTGGAAACCGCCAACTTGATTAAAGACGGCGAGGCGGCGCGGGGGCTCCTGAACGTGGGGGCCAGCCTCCTGCTCGGCTATTTCCTCTTCCGGGCGGGGACCCTGACGGGAGACATCCTATGAAGAGCGGGGGCGAAAAATGAGATTGCCGTCGGAAGGAAAGCTCCTGAGGGTCTTCATCGGCGAGGCGGATAAATGGCGGGGCCGGCCGCTCCACGAGGCCATCGTCTTCCTGGCGAGAAAGGAGGGCATGGCGGGAGCCACGGTCCTCAAAGGCATGATGGGTTTCGGCTGCAAAAGCCACATGCACACGGCGAAACTTTTAAGGCTCTCCGAAGATTTGCCCATCATCGTGGAGATGGTGGACAGCGAAGAAAAGATCGCGGCGTTCCTGCCCCATCTGGACGAGATGGTGAAAGAAGGCCTGATCACCTTGGAAAAAGCCACGGTGGTCATGTACCGCGCTTAATAGCAGGAAGCTGTAAGCGACCAGAAAATTCTCAAATGAGTTGCTTAAGCTGAACGCCGATGGCTGACCGCTGAAAGCTTATTTATTCCAACAACCCCAGCAAATATTTCCCGTAGCCGTTCTTCATCATGGGCTCGGCGGCCCTCCGGACGTCGTCGGCGGTGATCCACTTCCGTTTGTAGGCGATCTCTTCCAGGCAGGCGACCTGGAGACCCTGCCTCTCCTCGATGACTTGGATGAACGAGGACGCCTGCAATAAGGACTCGTGGGTGCCGGTGTCCAACCAGGCCACCCCGCGTCCAAAAACTTCCACGTTCAATTCTCCCTTCTCCAAATAGAAACGGTTCAAGTCGGTGATCTCCAACTCCCCTCGCGCGGAGGGCTTCAGACCCGCGGCCGCGTCCAAGACGCGGTTGTCGTAGAAGTAAAGACCCGTGACCGCGAAAGGGGATTTGGGCTTGGCCGGTTTCTCCTCCAGGCTCACGGCCCGGCCCGACCCGTCGAAAGACACGACGCCGTACCGCTCAGGGTCTTTCACCCGGTAAGCGAACACGGTGGCTCCGGTCCTCCGATCGGCGGCGGTTTTCAGGACCTCCGGCAAACCGTGACCGTAAAAAATATTGTCCCCCAGGACCAACGCCACGCCGTCCTTCCCGACGAAATCCTTCCCGATGAGGAACGCCTGAGCCAAACCGCCCGGATGGGGCTGAACCTCGAAGGTGAACCGGAGGCCGAAAGAACTTCCGTTTCCCAGCAGGCGCTTGAACGCCGACTGGTCCTCGGGCGTCGTAATGATCAAAATGTCCCGGATCCCCGCCAACATGAGGGCGGAGATCGGGTAATAAACCATCGGCTTGTCGTACACCGGCACCAGTTGTTTGCTGACGGCCCGGGTCACCGGATAAAGACGAGTGCCGGACCCGCCGGCGAGGACGATGCCTTTCATAAGAACTCCTTAGGGTTGACGGTCTTCCCGCAACAGATCGTTCACGGTTTTAACCGGGTGGAAGGTGGATAATGGGACTTCGACGAAAACCGTGGTCCAGCGGGACATGGAACCGTTCCAGAGTCCCGGACGCTCCAACACTTTCAGGCTCTTCCCTTCGACGGATTTTTCGGTCACGAACGCGGCGTCCGGGTCGATGAACTTGGCGAGATCGTAACATTCCCCCCGTCCGTTCCGGAGACCGCAGACCATGTGCACGGGATTGAAATGGGTGGACGATTGGAAAATCTTGCGCTGGGAAGGCTCGTCCGAAACGTGGGCCGCTTCCACGATCTGGGGCGCGACCTCCCCGTCGGACCCCGTCACCCAAAAAGGAGCGCCGCCCGGCTCCCCCGTGTTCTTCACCACGGCGCAAACGCGCAGAGGCCGGCGGAACCGGGACAGGAGCCACTCCCGTCTCCGGGAGACCGACCGGCCGGACGATGCGGCGGGGGGATGGATATTGAGACGCCGGCCGGCGAACTCCTCCGCCTCGTCCAGGATGCGGATATCGTTGGGGCGTCCGGTCAGCCAAGAGGTCCGCTGGAACAGGTGGAACTGGAGGTCCAGGAGGAGTCCCGCCAGAAGGGCATCCCAGTGGGAACTCTCCCCGGGATGAAACTCGTCGGGAACGTTGTCGATGTTTTTGATGAAGACCACGTCCCCTTCAAGGGCGTTCAGGTTGCCTAGGAGAGCCCCGTGGCCGCCCGGGCGGAAAAGAAGTCGTCCGTCCTTGAGGCGGGCCGGAAAACCGTCCGGACCCAGGGAGATCGTGTCCGTGGAAGAAGCCTGCTCCGAAAAAGTCACGTCGAACCGGCATCGGCGATCCTTCTCCAGGCGAGGCAGGATCTCCGCCAGGCGGTCCCGGAACAACGGCGCGTGTTCGGGCGAAACGGTGAAATGGAGGCGACAGAGTCCCTCGCCGCTCCGGAGGGTGTCGACGGAATCGATGAGGTGCTCTTCCAGGGGCGTACGGATATGATCCTTCACTCGGTGGAAAGGCATCAGGGCCTTGGGAACCGCGGCCAAGTTCAGGCCGTCCGTGGAGAGGAGGGCGTCGATCCAGGGAGTGTAGGTTCCTCTTTCAAACAGGGCGGAGGGGTCGCCGCCCTTTTCCCGGAGTTTGGCTTGGAGAGCGTCGAAAAACGGAAACCGCGGAAGGTTTTGGACGAAGCGGAGGACCTCTCCCGCCTCCGGGTCCCCGCCGTCGGCCTCTTTCTTCAGCGGATCGCGCAGGACCTGGGGGCGACGGCCCCGGTAGGCCGCGAGCGCCTGGAACATCCTCGACGCCGCCCCCGAGGCCGGGATGAACTTGGAGAGGCGTCCCTCTTCCCTCGCACGGTCGAAGAAGCTCAGAGTGGCGGAGATCTCTTCGGCCTGGAGGCGAAGGATCCCGTCTCCGACGACGCACGGCCGGTCCAGGATGGGAGGAGGCAAAGGTTCGCGGAGGATTTTTTCCTGACGCTGGATTTCCTCCAGTTTCAGGCCGTGGGCGCGAACGTTTTCGATGTCCTTAGGGGAAAGAGGCATGTCGGCGTTGAGACCGCGCGCTAAGAAAACGGCTCTTTCCGGGACGGGGAGATTTCCATCGCCTCGGCGCCGCCTCGGGGGTCGGGGACGAAGCGGAACTCGATCTCCCCTCCGCCGATGAGCCCCAGTTGGCGGCGGGCCTCGCCTTCCAGCAGGTCGTCGTCCTTCTGGGCCAGGCCGAGGAGAGCGCGCTTCCTGGTCACGGAGGCCTCGGACTCGGCGACTTTCCGGGCGAGGCGAGCGCCTTCCCGGCGGTTGACGAGGTACCGTTTCACGCCGCCACCGACAGAAACGAGCAGCGCCGTCATCACGGCCAGGGCCGCGCCCCGGACGACGAAACGGCGCAGGGGGCTCTTCACCGGCCCCGGATCACCGAACGGCCGGCGAAAGACGCCTTTGCGCCGAGGGACTCTTCCAGGCGGAGGAGCTGGTTGTACTTGGCGATGCGCTCGGAACGGGACGCCGATCCGGTCTTGATCTGGCCCGCGTTCAGGGCGACGGCCAGGTCGGCGATGAACGGATCCTCGGTCTCGCCCGAACGGTGGGAGATGATCGCCCCGTAGCCGGCCTTCTGGGCCATGAGAACCGCATCCACCGTTTCGGACAAGGACCCGATTTGGTTCACCTTGATGAGGATGGCGTTGGCGATCTTCTCGGCGAGTCCGCGGGAGAAAATCTTGACGTTCGTGACGAAGATGTCGTCGCCCACCAACTGGCATCTGTTTCCCATACGCGCCGTGAGCCGCTTCCATCCGTCCCAATCGTCCTCGCCCAAACCGTCCTCGATGGAAACGATGGGATACTTTTTCACCCATTCCTCGTAGAGGGAGACCATCTCATCGGAGGTGCGATCCTTCACCGCCACTTCGCCTTCCAGTCGGTAGGCTCCGTTGTTGAAGAACTCGTTGGAGGCGCAGTCCAGGGCCAAGAAAATATCCTTCCCCGCCGTATAGCCGGCGTTCTGAATGGCTTGGAGGATGACCTGTACCGCTTCCTCGTTGGACTTGAGGCTGGGAGCGAATCCGCCCTCGTCGCCCGCGCTGGTGTTGTAGCCGGCCTTCTTCAGCACGGCCTTCAACGCGTGGAACACCTCGGCGCCGGCGCGGAGGGCTTCCCGGAAGGAACCGCCGCAGACGGGCATGATCATGAACTCTTGGATGTCGACGTTGTTGTCGGCGTGGGCGCCGCCGTTCAGGATGTTCATCATCGGAACGGGAAAGACGTAGGCCTTGCTCTTGATGCCGAAGGATTTGCGGATGTGGTCGTGCAGGGGTTTCCCGGTCGCAATCGCGGCCGCCTTGGCGATTGCCATTGAAACGCCCAGGATGGCGTTGGCGCCGAACTTGCTCTTGTTCTCGGTGCCGTCCAAGGCCAGCATCTTGGCATCGAGCCCGCGCTGGTCCATGGGGTCCTTCCCCTTCAGCGCCGGGGCGATGGAATCGTTGACGTGGCCGACCGCCTTCAACACTCCCTTCCCGCCGAAGCGGGCCTTGTCGCCGTCGCGCATTTCCAGCGCCTCGTGAGCTCCCGTGGAGGCGCCCGAAGGGACGCCCGCCCGGCCCAGCGATCCATCGGAAAGAAGGACGTCCACTTCGACGGTGGGGTTGCCCCGCGAATCGAGGATTTCCCGCGCGTGGATGGACTTGATCTTGAGCGAGGAGGACTTCGCCTGGGGCGAAGATTTCTTAAGGGAAGATTTCTTGGATTTCTTGGCGGCCATGGGATTCTCCTTGAATAGTACTTTCGTGGAAAAAGGTTATTAGAACAACAACGAACCGAAGTGATTTTAGCAGGAAGGAAGACGAACGGAAACCGCAAAACGAACTTCAATCTTCAAAAATCACCCGCACACCAACATCAAGGTCGTGGGCCTCCAGCCCACACCCGGCCAAGGGA
>PMLF01000080.1 GCA_003158755.1 Elusimicrobiota bacterium
TCAGCACGAGCGGTGGTTGGGACATTGTTTTTCAGGCGTCAATAACCCGCAAAACCGCTCATGCTTCCTTCGACAGGCTCAGGATGAGCGGGTTTGTCGAAGCATGAGCCATCGTCGCGGAAGGTCGCTCACCCTTCGACAAGCTCAGGGTGAGCGGGGTTTTCTGGATAGGCTCTTATTCGACTCCCTTCAAATAAACGGCGTTCGGCTTAGATGAGCGCCGTGAACCGACGGACTTGGGCCTTGGAGACCTTGCCGTTCTTGTCGGTCATGCGGGCGGCCATGGAGTAAGGGCCGGCCTGGAATCCCGACCAATCGTACCACCAGTAACCCACGCTTTCCCGGCAAGACTTCCAATCCTTGCCGTCGAACGAAACTTCGACGGAACGGGGATGGATGGCGGACAACCGGAACGTGTACGTGCGTCCGGTGATGATTTCCCCTTCCACGGGGCAGTCGATCGTGATGTCGGCTTTCGCGGCGATCGGCGCGATCGGGGCGGCCGTCTTCACGGTCGCGGCGGGCGCCGCCGGGATCGACGACGTCGTTGCGGCTTTCAACGTCTTCGGCTTTCCCAAGGCGGTCTCGAAGCTACCGGGATTCTGACCAACGCTCTTCTTTTTCGCCATAACATACCTCCGTGCTGCATTTAATCCCTCAGGCAATCAGGAACGGGCTTTCACCCGTTCCGACAAAAGTTTTTCCAGGTCCGCCAAGGAAAGGACGCCCAGGTCCTGGCCCTCGCGGGTGCGGACCGACACCGTCTTGTTTTCGGCTTCCCGCCCGCCCACCACCAACATATAGGGTATCTTTTGCAGAGTGGCTTCGCGGACCTTCGCGCCCAATTTCCCGGCGGAAAGATCCGCGTCCACGCGGAACCCCTTCCCGCGAAGGAGGGCGCAAACTTCCGATCCATATTCGTTGAACTTTTCCCCAACGGGGACCACCACCGCCTGCACCGGCGAGAGCCACATAGGGAACGCCCCGGCGTAATGCTCGATCAACACGCCGAAGAACCGCTCCAAGGACCCGAAGAGCGCCCGGTGGATCATGATGACCTTCGTCTCGCCGCCTTGGGCGTCCCGGAAAGCGATGTCGAACCGCTCCGGGTTGTTGAAGTCCACCTGCACCGTCGAGCACTGCCAGAGCCGGCCCAGCGCGTCCTTGATCTTCAGATCGATCTTCGGGCCGTAAAACGCCCCGCCGCCCTCGTCCACCTGGAAAGGAAGCCCGACGTTCTCCAGGGCCTTCTTCAATCCTTGTTGCGCCGATTCCCACTGCTCCGGAGCCCCGAAAGATTCCTTGGGCTGCGTGGACAAATTGACCTCGAACTCCTTGAACCCGAACGTGGTCAGGACGTCGACGATGATGCGGAGGATGTCCGAGACTTCCCCCTCCACCTGGTCGGGCCGGCAAAAAACGTGGGCGTCGTCCTGGGTGAACCCGCGCACCCGCATGAGCCCGTGGAGCACGCCGCTCCGCTCGAAACGGTAGACGGTGCCGAACTCGGCGTAGCGGATCGGAAGTTCCCGGTAGGAATGGAGGTTGTTTTTATAGATCAGGATGTGGCCCGGACAGTTCATGGGCTTGAGCAGGAACTCTTGGTTCTCCAGCTCCATGGCAGGGAACATGTTCTCCCGATAATGGGAAAGATGTCCGGAGGTTTTCCATAAGTCCGACTTGGCCACGTGGGGCGTGTAGACGAAATCATACCCCTTGGCCGTGAGATAATCCTTGAGGTAGTCTTCCAGAATCCGCCGGATCACCGCGCCCTTGGGCAACCAATAGATGAATCCCGCACCCCCATGGTCGTAATCGATCATGAATAAACCGAGTCTGGGGCCCAGTTCCCGGTGGTCGCGCTTCTTGGCTTCCTCGACCCGAACCAAATAATCCTGGAGCTCCTGCTCGGTGGGCCACGCGGTGCCGTAGATGCGCTGCAGGCGGTCGCGCTTCTCGTCGCCGCGCCAGTAGGATCCGGCCAATTTGATCAGCTTGAAAAAACGGACGTCGGCGGTGGACTTCATGTGGCCGCCGCGGCAAAGGTCGGTGAAGGTTCCGTGGGTGCAATGGGTCACGGTGGGGGATTTGAGGTCGTCGATCATCTCGACTTTGTATTTCTCCCCCCGCTTTTCCCATAGGTCACGGGACTCTTTCGAATCGTGGGTGCTCATCACGAAGGCGTGGCCTTCGCGGGCGATCTCCCGCATGCGGGCTTCGATCTTTTCCAAGTCTTCGGGGGTGAACGCGTGGGGGCAGTCGAAATCGTAATAGAACCCGTCGTCGACCGAGGGGCCGATGGCGAGCTTGGTGCCGGGGAAAAGCTCCTGCACCGCCTCGGCCATCACGTGAGTGGCGGAATGGCGGAGCCGATTTAAGGCGTCCTGCCGGGCGTCTCCGCCGGCGGGAATGACTTCGAGGAGTGATTCGTTCATGAAATAGAAGGGTCGGAGGATCCCAAATTCCAAGTTGAATGGGGTCCAACAAGGAACCCGAGACTCACCATCCGCCCGTTGGTCACACTATAGCACATAGTTTCCGAGATAACAAAAAGCGAGTCCAAAACCCGTTACCACCCCGGACCTCTTGTTATGAAAAGGGCCGCAAGGCCGGAAACCACCTTAGACGAGCGGTTTTGCCTGGCAACGCTGAATCAGTCCGCCGCCGGCGACGTATCAATAACGCTTAGCTTGAAAAGGAGGTAAGGAAATATCCGGTACTTCGACCTCCTCCGGACGCCTTGGTGAGGATCCCGCGTTTCGCGAGATCATCCATGTCACGGGAAGCCGTATCCTGAGAACATTTCCCAAGGACCGCCCACTTCGACGACGTCAGTTTGCCTTTGAAACCATCCAATAATCGATTGAGAATCTTCCTCTGACGATCGTTAAAGCGTTCGGCGGAATGGATCTGCCAAAAACGGGCTTTTTCCAAAATGGCGGACAACATCGACTCGGCCCCATCGAATGCCCGGTCCAAACATCCCAAAAACCAATCGAGCCAATCGGTGATATCGAGGCTCCCTTTCTGGGTGGCCTCCAAAATATCGTAATACGCCTTGCGTTCCGCATTGATTTGGGCTGTCATGCTGTAGAAACGTTGGATGCTTTTCTCGGACCGAGCCAAGGCCATATCGGCGATCGCTCGGGCTATGAGGAGTGCCGTATTTTTGAGTCGCGTCCAACATCATTTCGACCACACCCTCCACATGCCGGTCGGCGGGCGTTAAAGCCCCGGCCTCTATCCCGAGACGACGAGCCAGCGACGATCGGACCTGTTCCCGGCTGAGGGTTTCCCCCTCGATCTCGCTGGACTTAACCACATTTTCCGTGAGGGATTGAAGCGACGCCTCCGCACGCAACGGGATTCCGATCGCCTCCATCCGGCCAATGAAACGCCCCTGACGATGACGAACGGCGATGAGGCGCGGTTCTAAATGGGGTTGGTCCCAAACGAGCGCGGGCCAATCCTTCCTTTCATGGATGTAGGTCATAACGTTATTCTCCGCAATGCAACCCCGCGCCGGTTCGGCCATGCGTCCTTGCCGCCGGTGGCATCATGTCCGCCAAGAAAATATTGATGACGGCCTTTTCCAAAGGCAACAGCTCCTTTGCCTTTTTCAAACTGGCTGTAATCATCGCGCGCCACTTTTTTGGATAAGACTCGAATGTCTCCACAAAAGATTGCCGATCAACGACGGCCAAGGTGCAAACCGCTTGCTCAATGTCCTTTTCCCGTTTGGGTTGATAGGAGCGGCGTTGGGCGATGAGGAGTTTATGCAACGCATAATTCTTCGGGTTCGGAACAAGGACGTCGCTCCCCTCGTCTTTCAGAAGGATCGGACCGTCTTTGAGCATATCCATGAATCGGAGGGGAACGACTTTAAGATGAAGAGGATCGACGTTCAGCGGTTTGGAATCACCCTTCCCCCGCTCAGGCGTCAGAAACTCGACTTTGAAGTCACCATGCAGGAAATAATTGGAACCGTCGCTGTTGAAATGTTGGCTGAAACCCAGCGGCCTCAAAACGTTATGTAAATCAACCGCCATCCTTTTCG
>PMLF01000298.1 GCA_003158755.1 Elusimicrobiota bacterium
GCGGAGACGCAGAGATCGCGGAGAAAAGCATTGATAGAACAAGGATTTTAAATATTCCCTCGCCCGCGTGCGGGAGAGGGTGCCCCGGCGGGGCAGGAGAGGGCTTCCGTTCACCCTCCCCCTGGGGAGGGCCGGGGAGGGGTCGCGATTTTTTGTGTTAGTGCCCCCTATGCTTCCGTGGCCGTCCAGCGCGGGGGGCACGAGCCCGTGCCCGCTATGCTCTGCCAGCGTCAGACGGAGAGACGAACAGGAGAGAGACGAAGGAAGCGGCATCGTCGTCATGACGAAGGCGGATCGTCCCGCTTCTCGTCAGGACGGAGACAGACGACGCGTGCCCGTCGTCCAGAACGCCGAAGTCGTGGCGGCGTCCAGATCGGGACGACCGCCGCCGCCCCCATCGCCGCCGGGATGGAATCCGCGACGTCGTGGTGTCGTCCGGCGGATGGGATGAAGACCTCCGCGCTCGGGACTGATACGACCGGCGGCGACATCCTGGCCGTCGTCCAGTTGGGGCGGGAAAGAAGCGGGCCACGCCCGCGATTGGAAAACCCCGGGCCGCGCCGTTGTTCTGGATGGGATGGACGCCGCTGTCCCGCCAGGATGGAATTCCAAGCGACGATCCGTCGTCCGGCGGATGGGATGAAAGACCGCCGCGCCCGGAACTGGTCCGGCTGGCGGCGACATCCGGGCCGTCGTCCGGTTGGGACGGGAAAGAAGCGGGCCGCGCCGCGATTGGAAAACCCCGGAGCCGTGCCGTCGTCCGGGATGGAATGGATGACGCCGCCGTGAAAAACCGGAAGGCGTCCCGCGCGGAAGGAAAGAAGCCGTTCCCGCGATTGAGGAGGAAAACCCCGGCGCCGCGGTGTCGATCCGAAAAGGGATTGTCGCCGTGGCGCTCGGATGGAAAACCCCCGCCCTGGATCGTCCGGGGGAAAGACAAAGGCCGCCGCCCGGCCCGGCACGAAAATCATGCGCCGGTCCAGGCGGCTCTCTTTTCGCTGACGGTTGGACAGTCCGGGGCGCGGAGTGACGGGGGGCGCTCCGGTTTTCGGGAGAACCCCCGCCATCGAACGCGCGGCGGTCCGCACGAAGAACTTGCGCGGCCCGCCTTTTCCGCGACTGTGACGTTGCCGCTTCGGTTGCCTGGGAAAACCGCTCGGTCGGCCCGGCACCCCCGGCCGACCCGCCCTCGCCCCGCTGGCGCGGAGTGGAGTCTGTCCCGCCCGAGAAAACAACTTTCCGGGAGTCCGACCGCTCCACGGCAAAGACAAACCCCGGCCCCTCCCGGCTTCGCCGGGTCCGCTGTCCGTGCCGATGGTCCGGGCCTTGTGCCCTCACGGGGGGGCGCGCGCAAATGGGCCTTACCCTTCCTCTTCTGCTTTCGATTTCTGGCCGACTCGGGCCGACGTGTGGAACGCGGCGGTCGGGTCGGCCGGTTCGTAAATAGTCCCTGGACGGCTTGCGTGGCGATGAGTTCCGGCCGCCAAGACGGACCTTCCTCAAAAGGTGGCCTTGGGCCGACCTCGCGGCGGTCAAGCCCACCGTTTTTCCCCGCTTGCGTAAGCAAGCGGGCGCCGGGGGGTCATTCCGACCATCCTACGATCCTTACAAGATCGCCGTCTACCCATGCCTTGCCCTTCCCGGCGGTTGGTTCGATCAGATAATCGACAGCATGGGGTTTAAGGCGGACATCACGGATGATGACGGACATGTCCACGCCGTTTGTATTGATGAGACCTTCTCTTCCGACAGCCCGTTGTTCGTCACTCAACCCCATAAAGTCCTCCCCTTCGTGACAGGGTTACATTCCAATTTGGCATATGACATTATGGAAACTATCTTAACAGAACACTATGAAAAAAACCATCTATTCGCGGGAACATAAGGGCTTGATCGCACGGCTGAAGAAGGCGCGGGAAGAGGCGGGGCTTCAACAGCAGGATGTCGCCCATCTCTTGAAGCGGACGCAGTCCTATGTCTCAAAGCTTGAGTCCGGCCAACGCCGGGTTGATGTTGTTCAACTCAAAACGTTGGCGAGGATTTACAAGAAAGATATGGGATACTTCGTTGACTGACAGTCTAGAGAAACCGGGAGAAGGCTCGCAGGATTCGGATTTCCAGGATTCCGCTTACTGTCCCCTGAATTCATCGGACTTCAGTTGTCTTGCAACAAAAGCTCGTGAGGTCGAAATTGTTGGGGGCGAATAGTTGAACGCCGTTGAAATTGAACAAGCAATAACCGACCTTGCGGATCAACCGTTCGATCGCGCCAACTTCCCCTATGCCTTCCTTGAANNGGCGGCGTTCTCCAAACCAACAATATCCATATCCTGACCTGCGAAGCAGGCGCGGTGACGAAAACGCTCAGGATACTGAGAGATAGCTCCGCAACCGCCAAAGGGAAAGCCAAATTTATCCTTGCTACCGATGGCGTCGAATTCGAAGCGGAGGAATTCGCGGGAGGGGGGACCATCGCTTGCGCGTACAAGGACTTTCCAGACCATTTCGGTTTCTTCCTACCGCTGGCAGGCATCACCACCGTCCGCGAAATCACAGAGAACTCTTTCGACATTCGAGCGACCAGCCGCCTCAATCGCCTCTATGTCCAACTGCTAAAGGACAACCCCGAATGGGGCACGTCCNNCGACATGAATCACTTCATGGCGCGACTCATCTTCTGTTTCTTCGCCGAAGATACGGCTATCTTCGCCAGCAAAGGCATCTTCACCGATACGGTCTCGCAAATGGGCGCAAAGGATTCGTCAAACACCCACGAAGTCATCAGCACGCTCTTCCGTGCCATGAACCTGAAATCGGCGGACAGGGCGGCGGCAAAGATCCCGCGCTGGGGCGAGCCTTTCCCCTATGTGAACGGAGGCCTCTTCTCCGGCAACATGGACGTGCCGAAATTCAGCAAGATTGCGCGCTCGTACTTCTTGCACATCGGCAGTCTCGACTGGACCAAAATCAACCCCGACATCTTTGGGTCGATGATCCAGGCCGTCGCCGAGGACGAAGAACGCGGCGCTCTCGGGATGCACTACACCAGCGTTCCAAACATTCTGAAAGTCTTGAACCCACTCTTCCTCGATGACCTCCGCGCAAAGCTGGCAGAGGCCGGAGACAACCCGCGCACATTGTTGAACCTCCGCAAGCGCATGTCGAAGATTCGCGTCTTCGACCCTGCTTGCGGATCTGGCAATTTCCTCGTCATTGCCTACAAAGAAATGCGCGCCATCGAAGCTGAAATTAACAGGCGACGCGGCGAAAAGGATCTACGTAGCGAAATCCCGCTCACCAATTTGCGGGGGATTGAACTCCGTGACTTTCCCGCCGAAATCGCGCGCCTCGCCCTCGTCATCGCCGAATACCAATGCGACGTTCTATATCGTGGGCATGAATTGGCGCTCGCAGAATTCCTGCCGCTCCGTGCGGAAAACTGGATTACCTGTGGCAACGCGCTCCGCCTGGACTGGTTGAGCCTTTGCCCGCCAACGGGAACGGGTGTGAAGCTGCGAGGTGATGACTTGTTCCAGACTCCGCTTGATCAGGCACAAATCGACTTCGCGAATGAGGGTGGCGAGACGTATATCTGCGGCAATCCACCCTATTTGGGTGGCCAAGGTCAGTCGTCAGCGCAAAAGCTAGAACTCGCAAATGCGTTTGGAACAGAGGCAAACATTGGAGAGCTAGATTATGTGACAGGATGGATTTGGAAAGGCGCCCAGTATGCGGCACATAAGCGTGCGGCGGTGGCGTTTGTGGCCACGAATTCCATCAATCAAGGAGCCCAAGTTCACCAATTGTGGCCGCGTATATATGATTTGGGAATTGAGATTTTTTTCGCCTATCGAGATTTCAAATGGTCGAATAATGCATCAAATAATGCGGC
>PMLF01000315.1 GCA_003158755.1 Elusimicrobiota bacterium
AAACTCTGCGGGGACCAGGGGATATCATTGTCCCGATTCCCAGCGATGGAAACCTATTTGAAATATGTCCTGCTGGCCGACCGCCTTTCAGTGGACGCCTTGTTGGACGAGACGGCCACACTCGAGAAATCCTGCTATGCCCGGCTCGCCAAAACGGCCGAAGAAAAGACGCTCCTCTCGCAATCCAGGCATCTATTTCTCGCCGGCAAGCTGGTAGATTTCTCGTTGACCCCTCACGAATGGAAAGACTACGAACCTTTCCGCTCCCAGACCCTTGAAGGTCTCGGCGACCTCTCTTCCTTCGAGTCGTTCTACCTGGAGGCCCATGCCCGAGACCAGGCCATGGCCGACAACCTTCTATCGATGATGGACGCCCGCGGCGTTCAAACCGCGGTCCTCGTCACCGGCGGTTACCATTCTCCGGGAGTCACCGAGCGGCTGAGAGATGCGGGCGTCACGGTGATCACCTTCGTCCCCAAGATTGAAAAGCTGGAGGCCGCCGATGGCCCCGCGTACTTGACCGTTTTTACCCAGGAGAAGACGCCCCTCGAAAAGCTCTTCCAAGGTTCGAAGCTTTTCGTCCCGCCTCATCCATGCTCCGAAGCCGCCCTGGCCCGGGAGGCGTTATGCGCCGCCGCCATCGCGGAAAAGGAGACGGGGTTCGCCGCTGATATTCGAGATTTCGTTCGAAACATGGCGCCCCACCTGGCGGAAGATGTGGAGCTTTCCGCCGCCCCTTCTTCGGATGGACGCGGGGTCGACCTAACGCTTCAAAAGGCCGGCGAACCGACGGAGACGGTTTCCATTCGCGTTGACTCGGACGACCTCCACGTCACTTCGTTCGATGAAAGTCCCTTGCGCGAACGGCTGAAGAGTGAGCACCCTGGCTTTTTCAAGCAACTGGAAGCTCTGCCCGCCTTGGCGGAAGAGATCGGACAACGCGCGACGGAGAACCTTTACTCGATTCGACCCAGGAGTGAAGTTCCCAAACACAGCGAGCCGACCTCTCCCGTCATGCCGTCGGTCAAAGTCCTGCTGGTCTATCCGAGGATCCCGGGACCGCATTTCCCGCCGACGCGATGGCCCCACGGACTCATGACCATCGCCGCGGCATTGAAGGATAAATCCTTTTTGCAGGCCTATTTCAAACGCCTGGGGAATAAACGTTTCATCTACGACGACGCATCGAAGTATCCGACGGCGGAGGTGACGATCTTGGACTTGCAAGCCGAGCCCGACGATTTCAACTTCGAGGAATACCTCGCACGGGAGAAACCGGACATGGTCGGTTTCGGCGCGGTCACCGCGGCCGTGAACACCGCGGAGAAACTGGCCGCCGTGGTGAAGCAGCGTCTCCCTCAAGCCTTGACGATCATCGGCGCGAACCACGTCTCTTCCTTGCCGAACGAAACCATGCAAGGGTCCCATTTCGATTGGGGAGTGGTGGGCGAGGGGGACGAAACCATGTGCGAGTTCTTCCTGCGTTTCGCGTGCGGGGAAAAGAAGTTCGATGGCCTCGCCGGGGTTGTGGGGAAATCCGGGGAGTTTTCCGAAGATCGAAGGCGATCGCCCATTATGACGTTGGACGAATACCCATGGGCGGCGACAGCGATGGATTGCCTGCACAATCCCGACGGGTACGCGGTGCAATTCACCGAGGACGGTCTTAGGATCGGCCGCACGGGGACTTTACTCACATCCCGGGGATGCACGGGAGGGTGTTTGTTCTGCGCGGTGGCCTCGGTGTTCGCTCGCGGCAAACGTTCTCTACGTTGGCGCAGCGCCGATTCCATCTTCGGGGAGATCAACTACATGGCGGATCGCGGCGTGGAAAACCTGTTCGGCTTGGACGATATTTTCATGCCGGACCCGGACAAGAATGAACTGCCCGCATTGGCGAAAAAAATCAAGGGATCCGGGATCAAAATGGGATTGGCCGTATTCACCCGGGCCGATCTGATCGACGAAAAAACGGCGCAATCTCTGAAAGATATCAATTGCGGCATGGTTTCCCTGGGCGTCGAGTCGGGGGATGAAGGGATCTTGGCGAAAACCAATAAAGGCATCAATTTGGTGCAGGTGTTGGAGGCGACGCGGATTTTGAAGAAGGCCAAAATCAAGGTGAAATGGTTCACGATGGTGGGCTTGGGCGGTTGGGGAAGCGTTTCGCGGACGGCGGAACTCATTTTGAAGGGGGATCCGGATGCTTTGGGGGTCTCTCAATTCGTTCCATATCCTGGATCGCCTTTGTATGAAAAATACTCCGTGCTTCCCGGCGTGACCCTCGACGGTTTCCAACATGAGCCGCCTCCGGACATAAAGAAATTGGGGAAGATCAAGGCGATCGTCGATACCGAAGAAATGTCCGCGCAGGAAATCGAAAAGGCCCGTGAATTGTTGCTGTCGGTTTACGACTCGCGGAAGGATCCCGCGAGATTGGAACCCATCCTACAAGAGTTGCGGGAAAGGGCCCATCGATCGTCCCAAGGGCTCGCCACAACGCCGTATTCCTACTTCATTGGTTTCATAGGGTTGATCGTCTTCGGCTCCTTATCCGCGTTGATCGCGGCGACCTTCGGCGTGGACGTGGGTGGTTATCTGGTCCATTTGCGGCACGTCACCGTCCTTTGGACAACCGTTGTATTCCCTTTGATGGCGGTAGTCGTCCTGGGAACGGCCATGGTCGTGACCTCCTTGTTGTATATCGGGCCGATGTTGGAATACTCCCCCATCAACAAGAGCGTAGAGAAATGGGCCCTTTCCCACTTCGGAGCGGAAGAGGGGTCTCAAAGGTATATCGACCTTTTGTCCATCGGGAATTCGTTTTTATCCGCGCAAAGGGAGGCGGTGGCGGCGGGCCGGAGCGGTTTCTGGGCGCACGTGAAGGCTCACAACTCGTACAACCGGGCGGCGTATGCCCGTCGAATTTATGGAATCTGGAAGAGTGCAACCTCCGTTATTGAATTCAAGAAGGAATCGACGGTTTCCCCCGCCGACGCCGGGGCGGCGCTGCGGGAATTTCTGACAACCGGTACCGTTTCCGACACGGCGGCGCGCCGCCTGGTACCGGTCGGCTCCGTCCGGCTGACCGACATGGACCGGGACGGCATCATTCGCAAACGGCTGGCCCGCGGGCTGCCGGCTCTCCTCGAGGACGCGAATCGAAGGGCCGAGTTCCTGGCGGCGCTCAGGGTTCATCCGACGATCGCGCAGGTGTTCGCGGCGCTGTCGGGCGCGGACGTCGGAAAACCACCGCTCCTCGTTCAGTTGGTCGGCGGGATCCCCGCGTCCATCGAAGAAGCCCGGGCGCTGGCGGACAGGGCGAACCGCTTGGGCCTGAGGCTCGTCCTCGCGGTGGAAAACCTTTCGGATTTGGATGGAGTGGAAGAGACCCCCTTCGTCCACGTCGCCGGTCGGCCGAGGCCCTCATGGCTTAAGGGCGATTTCGGTATTCAGATGCGCAAATCGGCGGATGTGAATGACTCGATGGCCGCAAATCTTATACAAACCCTTCCCGACGATATCCAGGAGGCGGTTAGGGCGCTCCTGGCGGCGCTTCCTGCCTCGCCGATCGATTTCAATACGCTCCTTGACGCCGTCCGCGCCGTCGCCCTGGCCGCCTGAATAACATCCTCGCTCTTATCCTATCTCGCCAAAGAGGACGACCCTCTTGTTTCTGAGGGTTTGCTCGTTGCAAGGAGGATTTGAAAGCGTTCGGAGGGTCTTTCATCGTCATTCCGGCATGGTTCTAGCCGGAATCCAGCATATAGGAAAAATCACTGGACCCCGGCTTTCGC
>PMLF01000137.1 GCA_003158755.1 Elusimicrobiota bacterium
GGGCACTTCAGGGCGGAGAGGCGGAACCCGGGTTTGGGGGGGACTTCCGTCTTGCAGGCCGGGCAATGGCCGGCGGAGGTTGTCGTTTTTCCCGCGAGGTGGGGAGCGTCGCCGAAATTTCCGCCGCTCATTCCGAAATTTCCCGCTTTAATGGGGTTCTGTCCGTTCCGTTGGGGCATGGGATTCGTCCTCCTATCGTCTTTTTCCGTCAAAACCGTCCGATAAATCGGGCAACGATGCTTAAGTTACCGGTATTGCAATTACACCGGAGCCACGGACATCTTCAGCGTGAAACGCTCTCCGTCCTGCCAAGGCCAAATTAGGGCGACGACGATGCCGCCGTCGACGGATTTTTCGTAGAAGGTTTGGTTCTTGCGGACGCCTCCCCAAGCGGCGGTTCGGCGGTCGATGTCGGAGGTGGGTTTTTTCCCGGCGGGTTTGAGCGCGGGACCCAGGATGGATTCCAGCCGCCGGTCCCATTCCGACGATTCTTTCAACAGGCAAACGACTTCCACGGATTCATCGGTCCAGCGGCGCTTCTCTTCCACCGTCAACGAAGCGACATCCCCCAACAGAGCCGGCAATGAAATCGACATTCTCGTCCCCCCATCTTTCGATGTGGGTTAATTCTTGGGCCGATTGAATCAATTTTCCAGGGAATTATTCCGGCAGGTAGTCGACTTCGATCCGGCAGCGCAGGCGGAAGTCGCAGAGCTCTTTCGCCCCGAGGAAGGTGGGTTCCATGCACGTCCCGTTGCCCTCGGAGCGGGTTTCACGGGAGTCGATGACGGATTTCACCTTGGCGGAGAGGTTGAACGATCCGTGGCCGCATCGGCCCGGACAAGGGACGGAAAAGTCGCAGACGTCGGCGGGGGTGAACACCCGCTTTTGCTGGTCCATCAGGTGCTGCTGGGGCGTGAGGAAATCCAGGTGGACGGTCAGTTTTTCGACGGAAGGGAAGACCTGGCTGAGCAGGCCCGCCGCCCGCGTTTGATCGGAAGCTTCTTGGTCGCGCTGAACTTTCTTTTGGTTCTTGTTGGGTCCCGACGGACGCCGCCTCTTGGGTTTGTAAGGTTGAGCCATGCGCGACTTTACCATTTCCTGCGCGATCGCGCAGGCGTCAATCCTTCGGCGCCGGGGCCCAAGACTTGTCGGGGTTGAACTCGGTCATGGCTTCGGCGTCTTTGGCCGAATCCGGACCCAGGTCCTTCTCGTACACGATTCCCTCGTCGGCGACGATGAAGCTCTTGACCCCGGAGACTCCGTACTCCGCCGGCCAAGCCGCCAACGCGAAGCCGCCGATCATCCGGGACTTCAAAACGTAATTAGCCTTCCCGCCGGGCGCGTCGGGCCCCTGGGCCGTGAGCACCTTGAAAAAATATCCGTGATAGGGCTTGCCGCGGTTGGCGCGGCGGGCGGCCGTGGCGAACCCTTTGGTGACGTGGATTTTGTTCGCGCCCACGCCGTGCTTGGCGTAGAGCCCGTCCCACTTGCTCCACGAGCTCATCATCTTCATCGCGTATTCGGGCACGCCGTCGCGGTTGTGGTCCTGGGCGTATTCTTCCTGGGCCTCCACGTATCCGCGGCAGATGGCGACGGCGTTGATCTCGTTGGACCCGATCCGTCGGGCCAGGATTTCCTGCCGCCCTTCGGCCGGATCGAAGCGCCAGCGCCCTTCGACGCGGACCAGGGGCACCGGGAACGGCCAATCCTCGTCTCCGAGAGCGACGAGGACCTTGTCCGGTCCCGCCGCGTCGTCTTTGAAGGCGATCTTATGTTCGGCCATCTCGGCGAATTTTTTCCGGCCGTGTTTGTCCTCGCGCCGGTCGCCGGACAGGACGATGTCCTTTCCGTCGGGGCCGAAAATCCCCATCAGCGCCTTGGTGTCGTTATGCCGGCAAGCCTTCACCAGCGCCCCGACGGCCTCTTGCGGCGAGGCGAAGGTTTTTTGGATCTCTTCGGACGAGGCCGACAAGGAAAGGAACGTTCCCAGCAAAACTCCGGCCGCGGCCCAACGACGAGTCAACCCGTTCATCGACGACCTCCGTTTCCTCTTTCATTGTGACCGCCGCCCCGATTCCCACTGCCCCGACTCTCGCCGCCCCGATTCCCGCCGCCCGAAGAAGAAGGTCCGCCGCCGCGGGGTTGGACGGACGGCGTTCGTCCGCCGACCGGCGCCAGGCTGGAATGCCCGCGGTTGCTGTAGGTTCGAACCGCGGGTCCGGCACCCGCACCGCCGAAGGCGCTGCGGTTGTGGTTGTAAACCTCCGGTTGAACTTCGTGACGGCCGATATGTTCCGTCGCCGCCGGTCCCCGGGAGCGTAGGACGTTGAACCGCTCCTGCACCGCGCCGACGGAAGGGTGGGGCCGAACTTCGCCCCGGTAGCGTTGAGAAATTGCTCGATTCGGATACGCCACTCCCATCCGGTGAGCGGGTTCATGGGCCCAGGCGCGGGGTCCTCCGATCCCATGGCCCGGGACTTCGTTGAAATGATACCGGTGGACGAATGCGTCGTTGACGAACACCCGGTGGTCGCGCCAGCGGGGTCCCCAGCCCCAATCGCCCCACCCGAAGAATCCACCGAAGCCGACCCCGATCGTGATCTCCGGACCCCAGAACCACCACGCCCCTACGGGCGGCGCGGCGGGATAGTCCCAATAAGGGTAAGGGTAGTACTCCGAAGGTCCCCAGATCCAGTCGGGGTTATAGACCGGCACGTAGATCACGTTGGGGTTGGCGGGCTGGATCTCCACGACGGTTTGCCCGTTGTTGTTGGTGGTGATCACTTTCTCCTGGTCGGTGGACGCCAGCTTGCCGGACGCTTCCGCTTTCACCCGCATCCGTTGAACGGCGTCCATTTCAGCCGCTTGGTCGGCCAGGAAGGCGTTTCCAAGGCGCGTCGTCCAGGTGATATCCTGGTTCAGGCGTTTCAAAACGTCGGGGAAAACCACCAGCGCCTGAACGCTGGGGTCCCAATTCTCTCCCTGGGCGGCCTGGGTGAGCTCCGCGCCCTGTAAATTGGAATGTTTTTCAATCCATTGACCGGCTTGGACGATTTCGAGGGGATAGGTGGAGGCGACCAGTATTTGGCTCAGCAGCGGGTCCGGATAAAGCGCGATGGGCGCCACCAGGCTGTCCAACTGCGCGGGTGTGAATGAGGCTGCGGGAGGAGCGGGGGGCGCGTCATCCGCCCAAAGGGCGGCGTTTCCCACCGTCAAGCTTAACGCGAGAAATAAACTGAATGCACGAGCGCCAACGCAATCCGGTTTGAATGTCATTCGCGGACCTCTCCCCTTCCAGCGGTCATGCCTTCCCTTGTATTACGCGCGGAGCTCTAATAAGTTCCCGGCGGCCGAAATATATATAAAGGAAAGTGATCTTGAAAATCGGTTGTTTGGGGCTCTTTGTCGGATTATATGGGCTTCCGGCCCGCCGATTTCCTATAATTGGTTCTTCCATGACCGAAAAGAAAGCGGTGGCGGGCCTCGCCCGGTTCGCGGGGTGGATTTTCCTGGTATGGGGCGGGATCGTGTCCCTGAAAGGGATCTACGACGCTTTTTGGGGCGCTCCGGAGGCGAATTTTTTCTCGCTCAAACCCTGGGAGTTCGTGACGCGGGAGCAATGGCTCCGCTGGTCCGGCTTTGAACTGGCCTACGGCTTGGCCTGCGTGGCTTTGGGCTTGGCCGCCCGCGTGTACGCCGCCCGCTTGCCCGAGTTCGTCCTCCGCGAAAAATCAACCGACGATTTCATCTAAGGATCAACCATGACGACCTGCTCTAAAAAACTCGACGCGCTGCCTCCTTACATTTTCACCCGCATCAAGGCCTTGGCCGCCCAAGCCGCCGCCGCGAAGCTGGACATCATCGATTTGGGGATGGGCAACCCCGACCTGCCGACGCCGCCCCACATCGTGGACCGGCTGATCGACACGGTCAAGAACCATCCCCGCACCCACCGCTATCCCCAGTCCAAGGGGATGCCCCGGCTCCGGAAGGCGATCGCGTCTTGGACGAAGAAACGCTTCGACGTGGACCTGAACCCGGAGTCCGAAGTCCTGGCCCTCGTGGGTTCCAAGGAAGGCGTGGCGCACCTCTGCGCCGCCTACCTGGACCCGGGCGACGTGGCGCTCGTGCCCGTCCCTACTTATCCCGTCCATTTGAACGGCGTCTTCCTGGCGGGGGGCACCGTGCATCCCATGCCGCTCACGCCCGAGAACAAGTTCATGCCGGATTTCGGCAAGGTCCCGGACGACGTGTTGAAGCGGGCCAAGATCATGTTCTTGAACTATCCCAACAACCCCACCGCCGCCGTGGTGGAGGACCCGAACTTCCTGAAGGAAACGATCCGTTTCGCCAAGAAGCACGACCTGTTGGTGGCTTACGACAACCCGTACTGCGAGCTGACCTTCGACGGATACGTGGCCCCCAGCATCCTCCAGTTCGAGGGGGCCCGGGACGTGGCTGTGGAATACAATTCCTTCTCCAAGACCTACAACATGGCCGGCTGGCGCATCGGCTGGGTGTGCGGCGACAAGAAGCTCCTGGCGCCCCTGGAGAAGTTCAAAGCGTTCGTGGACTACGGCGCGCCCAGCTTCATCCAGTTGGCCGCCGCGGCCGCTTTGGAAGGTCCCCAGGACTGCGTCACGGAACTGGCGAAGGTGTACCAGGCTCGCCGGGACTATTTCGTGGGCGAGCTCAATAAGATCGGCTGGCCGACGCCGCTTCCCAAGGGGACGATGTACGTCTGGACGCCGTTGCCGGAATCCCTCCGGAAGATGGGGTCCCTCGCCTTCGCGGAAAAGTTGGTGAAGGAGACGGGCGTTGTCTGCACGCCGGGCGTGGGCTTCGGCGAAGAAGGAGAGGGCTACGTGCGGTTCGCCCTGGTCGCCCACAACGACCGGCTCTACGACGCCATCCTCCGCATCAAAAAACTTTTAAGAGAGGCCGAGGGCAAAACTCCCGCGCGCAAAACCAAATGATGAAAGACACCGTGAACATTGCTTTGGTCGGCATGGGGACCGTCGGGTCCTCCCTGATCGAGATTTTCCACCGGAACCTGCCGCTCCTGGAAGAGAAGGCCGGCGCCAAGCTGCGCATCACCTGGATCGCCGACCTCCGGCGGACGCCGTTCAAAGACGCCGTCCAGAAGCCCCGGCTCACCAAGGATTGGAGACAGGTTGTCCGCGACCCCGCGGTGGACATCGTCGTGGAGTTGATCGGCGGCTACGAACCGGCGCGGACCATCGTCCTGGAATGCCTCAAGGCGGGAAAGCACGTTGCCACCGCCAACAAAGCGCTCTTGGCCAAGCACTGGGACGAGGTTTTCTCCACCGCCCAGGACCACCGGGTGCAGGTCTATTTCGAAGCCTCCGTCGGGAGCGGCGTGCCCGTCATCCAAGGCTTGAACGAGGGCATGTCCGCCAACCGCGTGGAACGGATTTATGGAATCCTGAACGGTACCACCAATTACATTTTGACCCGCATGACGAGCGAGGGATTGGATTTCGCCCGAGCCCTGAAGGGCGCCCAGAAAGCCGGTTTCGCCGAGGCCGATCCCACCTTCGACATCGAAGGACTGGACGCCGCCCACAAGCTGGTGGTCCTGGCGTCCCTGGCGGCCGGCGGATGGGTCCACCTGCCGGACGTTTCCGTCGAGGGCATCACGGGCATCGACGTTTGGGACGTGAACTTCGCCCGCAAAAAACTCGGATTGGTGACCAAGCTGCTGGGCATCGCCCGTTTCGATGACGGGAAGGTTTCGGCCCGTGTGCATCCCGCTTTGATCCCCGCGTCGCATCCCTTCGCCAACGTCAGCGCCGAGTACAACGCGGTCACCATCCACGGCGACGCGGCGGGAGACGTGATGTTCTACGGCAAAGGCGCCGGCGGCCCCGCGGCGGCCAGCGCGGTCGCCTCCGACGTGGTTTACCTGGCCCGCCAGGTGGCCAACGGAACCGCCGACCAAATCCCCTACATCACCCGGCGCGAACGAAAGCTGACCATGGACCCCATCGAAAACGTCGTCTGCCGTCATTACCTCCGGTTCACCATGAAGGACAAGCCGGGCGTACTGGCCCGCATCGCCGACATCCTCGGCCGCCACAAGGTCTCCATCGCCTCCGTCCATCAGGACGGCGGCGTCCGGCGCGGCGTGCCCATCGTCATCGTTACCCACCAGGCTCCCGAAGGCGCGGTGCAGGACGCCATGAAAGAGGCCGACGGCATGTCCGCCATGATCAAGAAAGTCGTTCGCTTGCGCATCGAAGACTTCAAGTGACCGCCCGCCCTGGAGTCATCGAACGGTACCGGGCGTACCTGCCCGTTACCGAAAAAACCCCTATCGTCAGTTTGGGCGAGGGAAGCACGCCTTTGATCCCGGCCCCGCGCATCGCGGCGTGGGCCGGCGCGCCCGGGGTCAAGGTCTTCCTCAAATACGAAGCCGCCAACCCCACCGGATCCTTCAAGGACCGCGGCATGACCATGGCCATTACGAAGGCCCTGGAGTCGGGTTCCAAGGCGGTCATCACGGCGTCGACGGGGAACACGTCCGCCTCCGCCGCCGCCTACGCGGCCCGGGCGGGGATGAAGTGCGTGGTCTTGATCCCCGACGGAAACATCGCCCTAGGGAAGCTCTCCCAAGCCATGATCCACGGGGCCGAGGTCTTCGCGATCGACGGCAATTTCGACGACGCGCTGGAGATCGTCAAGAAGATCGGCGCCGCCTCTCCCATCACCATCGTCAACTCCATCAACCCCTTCCGCATCGAGGGCCAGAAAACCGGCGCCTTCGAGATCGTCGACGAATTGGGCGAAGCCCCGGATTTCCATTTCATCCCCGTCGGGAACGCCGGGAACATCACCGCCTATTGGAAGGGATACAAGGAATACCACGCCTTGGGGAAATGCGGTCGGCTCCCGCGCATGATGGGATGGCAGGCGGCCGGATCGGCCCCCCTGGTTTCCGGCTCACCGGTGAAAGACCCCAAGACCCTGGCCACCGCCATCAAAATCGGAAACCCGGCTTCCTGGCAGGGCGCGATCAACGCCCGGGATGAGTCCGGCGGGTCCATCGGCGCGGTCACCGACGACGAAATAATCGAAGCTTACCGGGCGCTAGCGTCCGTGGAAGGAGTGTTCTGCGAACCGGCCAGCGCCGCGAGCGTGGCGGGTCTGAAGAAGTATGTCTCCTCCAACTCCGAGTTCGCCCGGTCGACGGCAACGGTCGTCTGCGTCCTCACCGGCCACGGCTTGAAAGACCCCGACCGCGCCATCGCCGTCAGCCCCAAGCCCCGAAAAGTGGCGGCGTCCGTCGAGGCCCTATTGCGGGAATTGAAAATTGGGTAAGGGTTCGCTTCTCGGGCGTCTCGGATAAGTCGGGAAGAGTTCATTCCTCAATTTCCCGCTCATCCTGAGCTTGTCGAAGGATGAGCGGGGGTGGAAAATATGTTTTGGGTGTATATGTTGTGTTGTTCGGATGGGAGTTATTACGTCGGGCATACCGATCAGCTAGAGATAAGAATCGCCGCTCATCAAGCTGGATCCATTGGTGGATATACAAAGGAGCGTCGCCCCATCCGGCTGGTATTCTCTCAAGAGTTTTCTTCCCGTGAAGAAGCATTCGTCATGGAGAGAAGAGTTAAGGGATGGTCTCGGGCTAAGAAAGAAGCGTTGATCCGTGAAGATTGGGAAGAAATCAAACGATTGAGTTGGAGGAAAGGATTCGCTCATCCTTCGACAGGCTCAGGATGAGCGGTCTTATCTATAAGTATCCATTGGACGGGTTCTCGGATCAAGGTTTGGAGGGATAGTGATGAAAAAATTTCTTTCGATTCTGTTCGGATGTTTCATCGTTGGTGGGTGCGCTCCCCGGCCCAAAGAAATCAAGATCGCTCTGGCGCTGCCCTTGACGGGTGACATCGCCGTCCTCGGACAGGGGATCCGCCGGGCGGCCATACTCGCCGTGGAGGAAGCGGTGAAGGCGGGCCGGTTCCCGGGCGTGAAGGTGTTGACGGTGGATTTCGACGATCGGTCGGACCGGAAAGAGGCGGTAAACGTCGCCAACCGGATCGTCTCGGACTCGGACATCGTCGGAGTCTTGGGGCACTTCAATTCCGGGTGCTCGATCCCGGCGAGCGCCATCTACGCCCAGGCGGGGCTGCCCATGATCAGTCCGGCCAGCTCCAACCCGACGCTGACGCTTCAGCAGATGTCTCCGAGCTGGGGCCGGCCCCGGACCATCTTCCGGGTGAACACCACTGATGACGTGCAGGGGGCCGCGGCGGCCGAATTCATTTG
Organism: Elusimicrobiota bacterium; assembly: GCA_003158755.1. Taxonomy (GTDB): domain Bacteria; phylum Elusimicrobiota; class Elusimicrobia; order FEN-1173; family FEN-1173; genus FEN-1173. The sequence goes on from PMLF01000137.1 coordinate 8,296, forward strand.
GAACTCGCTCAAGAAGAAGCGCGTCGCCGCCATCCACGACAAAACGTCCTACGGCCAGGGCGTCGCGGAAGAGTTCCGCAAAAGGTTCCTCGCCCTGGGCGGCGAAGTCATCTCCTTTGACGGGATTCAGGTGGGGGACAAGGATTTCAAGTCGCTCCTTACCCGCATCAAAGACGAGAAACCGGAGGCCCTCTATTTCGGCGGCATCTACAACGAGGGCGGGCTCCTGGTCCGCCAGGCTCGGGAGCTGGGGCTGAAAGCCCCGTTCACGGGGAGCGAGGCAAATTACGACCCCGAGTTCTTCCGCATCGCGGGGGCCAACGTCGACGGAGTCTACGTGACGTTCCTCGGCCGGCCGCCGCAGCTCCTGGATTCGGCCAAGCAGTTCATCGAAAAATACAAGATCCGCTGGCCCCAGGACGAGGTGAAGGCCTACGACCATTACGGCTACGAGATCGCCAACCTCTATTTGGACGCCGTCGAGAAAGTCGGTCCGGACCGCGCCAAGATCGTCGATTACCTCCGCACCGTCAAGCATCAGGGCGTGCTGGGGGAGACGTCCTTCGATGAGAAGGGCGACACCCTCAACAAGGTCATCACCATCTTCACGATCAAAGACGGGAAGTTCGTCCCGTACGAGTAGAATGCGGTTTCAAAAATCCCGCTCACCCTGAGCTTGTCGAAGGGTGAGTCCGATGCCCGGACGCCGGCTCGTGCTTCGACAAGCTCAGCACGAGCGGTTTTTCCGCTTATGAAATCGCATCTTGGGAGAAGGAAAATCGACAAAAGAATCTTCCTGACCGTCCTTTTTTTCGGAGTTTTGGGGTGCGTCGGGATGTCTCGCCGGCCCGCTCCTCGGCAGGATGCTCCTTCGGCGGGGATGGCATTTCGTTTGCCGCT
>PMLF01000047.1 GCA_003158755.1 Elusimicrobiota bacterium
CGGAATCGAAGGCGCGCTGGGCGCGGCGAATGGCATCCTCCCGGACCTGGAGCCATTTGGCGTCCCCCGTGAGGAGGTAGTCGTCGGTCAACATATCGATGGACCGGAGATAGGCGCGCAACCGCGGGAGTTCCCCTAGGAGGCCCAGGTCCTGTTTAAAGGAATTTTCGAGGCGGAGCAGGGACCGGAGGCGGACAGCGTAGGAGATGGAAAGCGTCGCCGTCAACACGACGGAGAAAAACCCGATGACGAAGAGAAACTGGGTCCGCAGGGAGAAGGTTTTCACGGTTATATTTTACCAAGACCGGAGAGGATTGACTCGGCCGCGCGCGCGGCGGCGCCGGGGCCTCCGAGCTTGTCCCGCAGGGACAAGAGCTCCCGACGGAGAGCGCGGCGGCGGGCCGGGTCTTGCAGCAATTCCTCGGCGGCGGCCGCGAGGCCTTCGGGGGTAGCTTGATCCTGGATCAGTTCGGGGACGAGCCTCCGTCCGGCGAGGATGTTGGCCATGGCGATGTGTTCGACGCGGACGATCCGCTTGGCGATCTCGTAGGTGAGCCAGGACGTCTGGTAGGCGACCACCATGGGGATGCCGAGGAGAGCGTTCTCCAGGGTGGCCGAACCGGAACAGGTGAGGGCCAGGTCCAAGCCGGAGCGCCGTCGATATTTTTCGTCCCGAACGATTTCCAAGGGGAAAGCGCGACGGTCCCGGGGACCGATCACCTCATCGTAAAAATCGTCGGAAAGGTTCGGCGCCGCGAAGAGAAGGAATCGCCGGGACGGGCGGGCCAGGAGGCCGGCGGTTCGGAGGAACAACGGCAGATGTCGGCGGACTTCCCCCTTCCGGCTGCCGGGCAAGAGCCCGATGACGGGTTCCACGTTGAGAGGCGCCTCCGGGTCCGCCGGCGGCAGACGGTCCAGGAAAGGATGACCGATGAACGTGACGGGCACGCCGGCCTGTTTATAAAGAGCCTCCTCGAAGGGGAAGAGGACCAGCATGCGGTCCACATATTTTTTCAAGACTTGGATGCGGCCCGGACGGCTGGCCCATACCTGGGGGCTGATGAGGTAAAAGACTTTTTTTCCCGCCGCTTTCCCGGCGCGGGCCACATGCTGATTGAACCCGAAGAAATCCGTGGGCACGACGACGTCGACCCGATCCACGGCGGGTTTGACCACGCGATGCAACACCCGCCAGAAATGAGGGATCTTCTTAAGAGGCTCCCAAAAACCCATGACTCCCTGGGAGACGAGGTCGTCGAGGAAAACGTCGGCGACGGCTCGCAGCGCGGGGCCGCCCACGGCGGAGATTTCCGCGTCGGGCCGGAGGGTTTTAATCGCCCGAGCGACGTCGGCGGCGTGCTGGTCGCCGGAAAGGTCCCCGGCGACGAAAAGGATTTTTGGACAGGCCATTCACGGAGGATATCAAAGCCCGTCCCCCCTCCGCCACCGAAACCGGTAGAATTGAAATCATAAGCCGCTTTTCGAACAAGGAATATCCGAAATGACGTTTCATCAGCTGAAATCGTTGAGCTTTGGTCTCCTCATTGTTTTCGCCTTGCCGTTGGCGGCAAGTCCCGGCGGGCCCCATAAACCGGAGGGAAAGAAACCTATGGCCTTCGATTCCCTGGAACAAGCGGCCTCTATCTTATCGAGGTTCGTCAGGACGGATGATTTCGACGGTCTCCGCGCCGCTTGTTTGAAACCGGGAGAAAATACGAATTTTCTCCACGTCGCCGAGCAATTGAAATACATCGACCAACAGACGCCGTTATCCGCCCGCTGCGCGGGGCAATCGTTTCCCAAAACCGGGGACTCCTTTACGATCGGAAGCCATGCCGGTCCTTGGAATCACATGAACATCGAATTCGTCAAAAAAGGAAACAAATGGTTCCTCAACAAGATTTGGATTTGCCGATAGAGGATTCCCCGCACGACCCGGACATCGTCTTATCGACGGCGGACCTGACCCGGGATTTCGGCGACGTGCGCGCGGTGGACGGGCTCACCCTGGGCGTGCGGCGCGGCGAGATCTTCGGCCTCCTGGGACCCAACGGGGCGGGAAAGACGACCTTGATAAAAATGTGGACGACGCTCCTCAAGCCCACGTCGGGATCGGCGAGTGTGGCGGGACACGACGTCGTGCGGGAAGCCTCTCAAGTGAGGAGGGCCGTCGGCTACGTGCCCCAGCTCTTGTCCGCCGACGGGTCCCTCACGGGACGGGAGAACCTTCTCTTTTCCGCCAGGCTCTACGACGTCCCCCGCGACGAGCGGCGGGATCGGATCGACCGCGCCCTGCGTTCCTTCGGCCTGGAAGACGCGGCCGATCGGCTGGTGCGCCAATATTCCGGCGGGATGATCCGTCGCCTGGAGATCGCCCAGGCCATGCTGCACGAGCCGCCGGTGCTCTTCCTCGACGAGCCCACCGTGGGCCTCGACCCGGTGGCCCGGGAATCGGTGTGGGAGCAACTGGCGTCCTTGGGCGAAAACCGCCGCACGACGATGATCCTCACCACCCACTACATGGAGGAAGCCGACGCTCTGTGCGACCGACTCCTGCTCCTCTTTAAAGGCCGGCGGGTCGCGGAAGGCTCCCCTGAGGAATTAAAGAACGGCGTGGGGCCCGGAGCGACACTGGATGACGTGTTCCGCCGCTACGCCGGCGGGGACCTGGAACCGAAAGAAGGAGGAGATTATCGTGAAACGTCCCGAAGACGGCGATCCATCCGACGCCTGGGCTGAAGACGGCGCGTTGATCTCCTTTCTCGCGAAGACGGCGGCCGTCGTCGACGTGGAATTGCGGAAACTCCGCCACGACTCGACGGAACTTTTGACGCGGGCGTTCCAGCCGGTCTTGTGGCTGGTGGTCTTCGGCGAAGTGTTCGAACGGTTCCGCGCCGTTCCGTCGGGCGGGCTCTCCTACCGGGCCTTCCTGGCCCCGGGCATCCTCGCCCAAAGCGTGTTGTTCGTCTCCATTTTTTACGGGATCGCCGTCATCTGGGAGAGGGACCTGGGGATCGTCCAAAAACTCCTGGTCACCCCGACGCCGAGGGAAGCCCTGGTCCTCGGGAAAGGCTTGTCGGCCGGGGTGCGCGGCCTTTCGCAAGCGTTCATCATCTATCTCCTGGCGATCGTGCTTCGGATTCCCCTTCAATGGTCGCCGTTTTCTCTTTTGGGCGTCGCGGTCTTCGTGGCGCTGGGATCGGCGCTTTTTTCCACTTTCTCGTTGGCCGTGGCGTGCCTCGTTAAAACGCGGGAACGATTCATGGGGATCGGCCAGATCATCACGATGCCTCTCTTCCTGGTGAGCAACGCCATCTATCCCATATCCATCATGCCTTCCTGGATGAGAACCTGCGCGCGGGTGAACCCTCTGAGCTACGAGGTTGACGCGCTGCGCGCTCTCATGCCTCAGGGAGGCTCCAGCCATTTCGGTTTGGGTTGGGATGCCGCGGTCATGGTCTCCGTGACAGCGGCCCTCGTCCTCGTGACGGGCCGGCTTTACCCCCGCGTCGCCGCCTGAAAGAGACCGGCCCTCGGGAAAGGCTTCGGATTTAGAACATATCCAATTAACCCCAATGCGGTTCAAATAAGGGCGTCGGAGTTGTTACCTCCCCCCACCCCTCCTTGCGAAGGAGGGGAGAAATGCATTTAAGGACTTTTCCCCTCCTTCGCAAGGAGGGGATCGGGGAGGTATCAGGCAGGGATTTTCTTAATTGAACCGCATTCCAATTAACCCTCAATACCGCTCATGCTGAGCCCGTCGAAGCATGAGCCATCGTCGCGGAAGGCCGCTCACCCTTCGACAAGCTCAGGGTGAGCGGGGTTTTCTGGATAGTCTCTACCGGATGATTGCGATTTTGCCGGTGATCCGGCTTCCTTGGGCGTCGGTGATCAGGTAGAGGTAATAGCCGGACGCCGCCGATTGTCCGGAATCGTTGGCCAAGTCCCACTCGGCCAGCCCGCCGCTTGGATGAAGCTCCCGCAAGAAATGACCGGAGACCGTGAACAACTTGACGGTCGCACCGTCGGGAAGACCCGTGAAGCGCATCGGGTAACCGACGTGTTTGCGGCGGTCCCACGGATTGGGAAAAATAAGGACGTTGGACAAATCCGACGGGAATTTCACGGTGAGCGTCGCGGCATTGGACGTTACGGTTCCCGACGCGTTGTGGACGACGCAATCGAATTGCGTTTGATCTTCCCCCATCGTAACGGGCGGCGTGATGTAACTGGAACCCACGGCGCCGGGGATGTCCGTCACACCAACTCCGGGCTCCTTGATCTGCCACTGATAAATCAGGCCAATGCTGGTGGCTTGCACGGTGAACGTGGCCGTTTGGCCCGGCTCCACTGTTCGATTGGACGGCTGCCGAACGATCGAGGGAGGCGGAATTTCCGTCATGGCGTCGAACAGGGCGCTCCCTTTGAATGATCCGAGACCGGTGTCGTTGTCATACCCGACGCCGGCGGCGAATCCTCCGCCGCCGGTTCCGTTGTCGCCCGTGGTGACGTCATTAAAGAGGTCGTGATAAGAACTTCCCGCCCCTTGTTGATAAAGGGTTGGGTTGGCGAACCCAAAAAACCCAAGTCCCACCGCCACGCGCCGTTGATTGATCAAGGCCGTAAAAGCCGCCCAGAGAGGCGCAACCGCGCTGGTGCCGCCTCCGTAATACCACCCGCCATCGAAGTATAAAGCATAGGGGGAATTATCCGGATCGGCGTTGAGCGCAACGTCCGGCACGTTCCGGAAATGCGTGGAGGAAATTCCGGCCAACCCGACTTGCCAGCTTGGAATGGGCCAATAAAGGCTCACCCCTCCCCCCGTGGCTCCGGGATGGGAGGGAAACGGCGCCCCGACGAACGTGTTCCACGCCGTTTCCGTCGGGGAGGCGAGCGAACCGGCCAGGGTGGTTCCACCCGCTCCGGTGACATAGGGCTGGGACGCCGGGTCGTCGACGTTGTATCCCGTCATTCCCGTGGGAGTGCAGTTCCCATTGCCGTCTTGCGTATCGTAGGCCCCGCAGTCCCCGGAGGCGGCATACATCGACTGGCCTTGAACGGACATTTGATAAAAAATGCCGGATTCCGAGGTGGCCGCGGACAACCCTTCGAGCGACTCGTTCACCCCCCACGAAGTGCTGACGGATTTGGCGATATTTTCCGAGGCGATTTTGGCATAACCATCAATCACCCCTTGGTCGGTATTGGGAGCCTCATAAACGCGGATTTGCGATACGCCGGGCGCCAAAGCCTCCACCATTTCAATGTCAAGGGATACCTCTCCCATTCCGTCATCCACGCCCGCTTCCGTGCCGGTGCAGCTTTTGTCTTGATTTCCGCCGCACCGCGGGGTGGTTCCTATCGTGTCAACGCCGACGAAGTTGATCGGCGCCGCCGGAAGATCAAACTGATTTTCATAGGCGGTAATGTCCGAGGGATCGTAGCCGTCCAATTCGAAGAGGGCGACGCTTTGCCCGGACCCGTTGAGAGACACCGAACCGAGACCGTAAACGGATTTGATGTCGGTGGGCGTCAAAAGTCCGAGGTACGATCCGGAGAAACCATGCGGCGCACGGGAGCGCGCTCGGGATCCCATCCGGATATACGGGTGACGAAGGCCGTGATTATTGGTAAGCCCCAGGACGGCGTTCAAATGCGGCGCCAACGAAGCGGGGATCGTCGGTTCCGTTTCATGGGCGCGAAACACCCGTCCGTCGGGACCTCGATAATGATGGAGCTCAATACCGAACGCATTTTCCACGAGGCCCGCGCCGCCGGAAACCTTGACCACCAAGCTCTCAGGCTGGTTGTCGGCAAGATCCACCGTGAACCCGTTGGCGCGGGCGAAATCCGCCAACTTCTCCCGTTTTTCGGCCAGCCCGAATTGTTGAGCGAATTCGGCGGAACTCAGAAAATGTTTATTCGCCGGAGCACCGGGACCGTAAATTTGGTCGAACACCTGCGTCATCAAGACCGGGTCCAGACGGACCACCAGGCTCATTTGAACCGTTTCATCGGCGGGGGCTCTCTCCAGCTTCGCGGCGTTCCGAAGTTGCAAAGGAACGTGGCCCGATAGGGCGATGCGATCTTCGGCGACGGCGGAAACCGCCAAAAGGACCAACGAACCGAAAATCAACCAACATTGGGGATGGGTCTTAGCCCCGCCCCTACGATGAAAATATTCCGGGCCCGCCAATGAACGCGATTTCTGTGAGCGCTCATTATTCATTTTCGCCGCCGATATCGAGTTTTGGGGGGTGCCGCGGGCCTTTCTCCGTCGGTATTTCTCCGACCTCCCGCGGGAAATCTCCGAACCGAACGGTCAGCGACAAATACTGGGTGTTTCCCAAGTCGCCCAAAGGGACCCAGGCGTAATCCAACTCCTGCCCTTGGAAATGAAATCCGATCCCGGAGGTGAATCCGGCCCAGGCCGAAGAACCGACGACCGTATCGGTCCGGATTCCCGCTCGCAAAGACAGAAAAGAGACGGGAGACCATTCTACGCCGCCGTGAAAGCTGAAAAGGCCCGCGGTTTCATAAACGATTTCCCCCACAGCCTTCCATTTATAATCGGGGGTGTAGGCGGCGCCGATCCGGAACTGGGTTGGCAAAGGGTCCGACTGGTTTACGAAGGAAAGCTTGCCGAGCATGTTGGTTGCCGTCGCCGCCAAGAAAAGCCGTCCGTTGGCCTGATAAAGCACCCCGGCATCGACGGCGGCGGCATCGGCTCCGGCGTCGCCGATGGCGGCGTTGATGATTTTACCCGTCATGCCCACCGCCCAACGCTCTTGAAAGGTGTGGGCGTACGAAAGGGAATATGCCCCATAGCGGCCGGTGACGGATCCGATGGAATTGCCGTTGATGTCGGTGCCGTTGATAGCACCCGGCGAGAATACCTGAAGCGACGCGCCGACGGCATCCGATA
>PMLF01000139.1:0-1388 GCA_003158755.1 Elusimicrobiota bacterium
CGACGATCTTGGCTCACCCTTCGATTGGCTCAGGGTGAGCGGACTTTAGGACTAAATTTTTACAGGGTTCGATGTCCGCTCCACTCCCCTCAATCGATGGGATCGAAACGCGGCCGTTTCGGCGGACGGCAATCCAACGGGTCGACGCCTTCTTGTTCGTTGCCGAAGAACTTTTCCAAGGTCGCCAGGCGCATGCCCATGGGGGGCTTGGCGTCGGGGTCGACCATCACTTCCACCACCGACGGGCGCCCCGAAGCGATGGCTTGCTTGACGGCGACCTCGACCTCGCCGGGCAATTCGGCCCGGAACGAAAGGGCGCCCAACGCTTCGGCCATTTTGGCGATGTTCATGGGTTTCTTAAACTGAGAGGAATTGAACTTCCCCTTAAACTGGATGGTTGCCCCCACGTGGACCATCCCGAGGCCGCCGTTGTTCATGACGACCCAAACGACCGGGATATCGTTTTCGACGGCGGTGTGGATTTCCATGCCGTTCATCGCGAAAGCGCCGTCACCGACCAGCGCCACCACCGGGCGGTGAGGCGCCGCCAACTTCCCGCCGATCGCGGCGACCACGCCGTGGCCCATGGAGCCGAAGCCCATGTTGATGAAGAAGCTCCCGGGCTCCTTCACGGTGAAATAATGGATCGCCCATGCCATGACGTTGCCGATGTCCACGAAGAGGATGGCCTCGTCGGGCATGGCGGCCCGCATCTCGGCGATGACCCGTTGGGGCTTGAGGGGACTGGAATCGTCCTGCATGGATTTGGGATCAACCACGGCGGGGTGCATGGCCCGCATGGCGCGGACCCGGAGAAGTCTCTGCCCGATGACCTCGTCGTAATCGACCCATTTTCCGTCCCGCTCGAGCTGATAGTTGAGCTCCGTCAAGACCTGCCGGGCGTCGCCGACCAGTCCGACGTCCACCGGATAGTTCTTCCCGAGTTCCCGGGGATCCACGTCGATCTGGAGAAGTTTTTTCCCGGCGACCACCCGGGGATCCCAGGCGTGGGTGGCGGCTTCGCCCAAGCTGGTGCCGATGGCCAGGATCAGATCCGTCTCCGGGGCGAAGATAGTGGCGTCCGCCCGAGGAGATCCCGCGAAACCGAAAACCCCGAGGGCCAGGAGGTTGTTTTCCGGGAAGACTCCCTTCGCTTTCTGGGTTGTCGCCACCGGGATCCTCAGCCGTTTGGCCAGCCTTTCCAACTCGTCGTACGCCCGGGAAACATGGACGCCGTATCCGGCCAGGATGACGGGATTCTTCGCCCGACCGAGCAGTTTGGCCGCCTCTCGGACTGAGCGCCGGTCGAAGGACTCCGCGGTGGGCCGGTATTGGGACGGGGAGCGGAAATCGTCGGGGACGGGCGTCTTCATCATGTCGGCCGGCAG
>PMLF01000139.1:1418-9436 GCA_003158755.1 Elusimicrobiota bacterium
GAGCTTTCCTGGGCGGCGCCTTTGCCGAAAGCGGCCAGGGCGACTTGGGCCGTGAGGAGCATCACGGGGACGGAGTCGCGGGAGGCGACGGCCATCCCCGTCAAAGCGTTGGTGGCGCCGGGGCCGGTCGTGGCGCAGCAAAGCCCGAGGCGGCCGCTGACGCGGGCGTACCCGTCGGCCATGAACGCGGCGCCTTCCTCGTGCTTGACCAGGATGGGACGGATTTTTTTCCGCTCGAAAAGGGCCTCGTAGAGAGGCATGAGGGGGCCGCCGGGGATGCCGAAAATGAATTCCACCCCCTCAGCTTCAAGGTACTTTAGGAGGAGGTGGACGGCGGGGATGGCGTTCGGTTGTTGCGGGGCGGCAACGGGCTGAGGATCACTTCTAATGATCAGCGCTTTCGAGGCGGTATCTGGGTTCATGACTTCCTCCACCCTAGAAATACGTTCCCGATGCGCTGGAAGTCGACAACGTAACCGCTTACTTTTCTGAAGGCACCACTTTCAACAGCTCGAACGCCTTTTTCGACAGTTCGGCGACCTTGAACGGTTTGAAAAAGAACGCGTCGGTGTGGTCGCGCATGAAACGGAGCTTCTCGTCTTCCAAATGCTTGCCGGTCATGCCGATGACCTTGATTTCCTTGGTCTTGGGGTCCGACCGCAGGGTGGCCAGCACCCGCGCGCCGTCCACCAAGGGCATCTCCACGTCCAGGATCACCAGATGGGGGGTGGACTGGCCGACGGAAAGGAGGCCCTCCACGCCGTCCCGCGTCCACTGGACCGTCACTTCCTTGGCGGCCTTCTGGAACGTCCGCACCAGGAGCTGGCCGATGTCGGACTCGTCCTCGACGATCAGGATTTTCTTGCGGCCGGCGGCGGCCATTTCTTCGGGGATGGGGATGTTGTATTTGCGAAGGAAAGCGAGGAGGTCGGATTCTTTGATGCGGCGGTGGCCGCCGGGAGTGGTGTGGGCCTTGATCCGGTTCTGGTTGGCCCATTTGATGACGGTCGTGGGACGGACGTTGCAGATGTCCGCGATTTGGAAAGTGGTGAACGTCTTTTCCTTATTTTCGCTCATGACACCTCGAAGTTCGCAAAGTTGAATAATAACAATAAAAACAATTAATCCTATTTAGAGAAGATTATAGCCACGGCCAAGAAAAATCGTCAAGTAAATAGTGTGTAAACGAAGAATGCCGAAGCTTAACAGGGATTAATTGCGTTTTCAATAGGCGCTTTCGATATAGGCGCTGGGTTGTTGCGTTTCCCGTGGAAACAGGCTAGAATGCCCCGATTCATCCACAAGGAGCTCCAATCAATGGTCAGTCTTCGCATGCAAAAAGTGGGTCGTCCCCACATTCCCCATTTCCGCGTTGTGGCCATCCACAGCGCCAAAGCCCGAGACGCGGCGGGACTTGAGGTCCTCGGCCACTATCACCCCAAAGAAACGGGCGATAAGAAAATCAACATCAACGCCGAGCGCGTGAAGTTTTGGATCAAACGCGGCGCCCAGCCGTCGGACACCCTGCGCACCGTCCTGAAAGAATCAGGCGTGTGGGCGCAGATCGTCGCCTAACTCACCCTTCATGTCTTCCGCGTTGGACTTCGTTCTCGCCGTCGCCAAGCAGTTGGTGGACCGGCCGGAGGAGGTTTCAGCCCGCTGGGTGGAAGCCGAAGGGAAAGGCTTCGTCGAGTTGACCGTCAACCCGTCCGAGCGGGGCAAGATCATCGGCCGCCGGGGCCGCACCATCGATTCCCTGCGGGCCCTGGCCACGGTCGCCTTCGGGCAGAACGGTTCCATCGGCGTCGAAGTGGCCGAGTGACGGAACCGACGTACCGGACGGTGGACCTCGACGGCTGCGAAGTCGTCACCGAAGCCGGCGAAGTGTTAGGCCTTTTCAAGGACGTTATCTCCTCCAAGGGCCAGGACGTCTGGATGGTGCAAGGACGGGTGGAGTACCTGGTCCCCGCCCTGAAGAACGTGGTCTTGAACGTGGATTTGACGGCGCGGAAGATCGTAGTGCGCCTCCCGCCGGGCTTGCGGGAAATTTATGAAAGCTGAGCTCCGGGTCGACATCTTAACGATTTTTCCCCGGATGTTCGACGGTCCCCTGACCGAGAGTTTGGTCGGCAAGGCGAGGGAGAAGGGGCTGGTGGATTTGCGGGTCCGGGACATCCGGGATTTTTCGGACGACACCAAGCACCACGGTGTGGACGACCGGCCTTACGGCGGCGGCCCCGGGATGGTGATGAAGGCGGAACCAATCTTCCGCGCCTTTCGAGCGTGCGGAGTTCCGGCCCGGAAGAAAAAAGGCAAAGGGCCCGTCGTGATTTTCCTCTCGCCCCAGGGCAAGCCGCTGACTCAGCCTCTGGCGGATTCTCTGGCCCGGAAGAAGCGGCTGGTCCTGCTTTGCGGGCATTACGAAGGGATCGACGAACGCCTTGCCGGTTGGATCGATTTGGAAGTTTCCGTGGGAGACGTGGTGTACACGGGCGGCGAGATTCCCGCCCTGGCCCTCACGGACGCCGTGGTGCGGCAGGTGCCGGGCACGGTGAAAGAGCGGGATTCCTTGACGTGGGATTCGTTCAGTTCGGGATGGGAAGGCGGGTTGGATTGCTCCCATTACACCCGGCCCGCTTTGTGGCGGGGAAAGAAGGTCCCGGCGGCGCTCCTCTCCGGCGACCACAAGGCCATCGCCGCCTGGCGCGAAGAGCGGGCACGGAAGAACACGAAAGAGAAAAGACCGGATTTGTTGAAATCAAAGTGAGGTCGCGAAACCATGAACGCCATCGTTGAGAAAATCGGTCAAGCCCATTTGCGCAAAGACCTGCCGCCCTTCCGTCCGGGCGACCAAGTCCGCGTCGACGTGAAGATCGTCGAAGGCCAGTCGGAACGCGTGCAGGCCTTCGAGGGCGTCGTGCTCCGCGCGCGGGGCCACGGCATCAGCGCCACCTTCACGGTGCGGAAAATTTCCTTCGGCGTGGGCGTGGAGCGGACCTTTCCCCTCCACAGCCCCCGCATCGATAACATCACCGTCCTCCGCTCCCAAAAAGTGCGGCGCGCCAAGCTCTATTATCTCCGTGACCTGTCCGGAAAGTCCGCGCGACTTGAAACCGGCGGAAACGCTCAGGACCAGGCCGCCGCGAAACCCGAAGCCGCCGAAGCAGCCAAAGTCACGGCGAACTGAAGAAAACGTTTTATATGACCCCCCTTTCCACTCCGTGGGAAGGGGGGTTTCTTTTTGCCCGGACGCGATGTATACACTTTTTGGAATATCATCGGTGACAGGGGGACAAGATCATGGGGCGTTCGAAGATGGTTAACCAAGTGAAAGTTTTATGGGTAACCGCGTTCATCCTTTTGGGACTGGCGACAAGAGGCGCCGCTTCGTTCACGCCGGAAATTAAAGAAACTTCCGGCTCCCAAAATTTTAAGGGGTTGGACGTGTCCCTGGATTTGAAAGGCACTCTTGACGATTTGGATCCCTTCTCGGAAAAAAAAGCGAGCTCATCGAAGGAAGGTCCGGGCTCTCGGCGGGAGGATATGGAAGAGCCTTCGGAGAAAGGAACGATCAGTTTCAAACCCGACTTCCTTCGGTACAAGTCCGACACCTCCAGCGACACCATCAAAACGAATTCCGCGCGTTTGGGTTTCGCGAACCCCTTCGTGAACGCGGGCCTTTCCGGCGGGAACTCCCCGGAAGTGGACAAATACAAGAGCCACAATTTTGGGACGGACCTCAGCCTCAGCTTCTACCCGGGAGCCTGGAGCCTGGGCCAATTAAAAAATGAAGACAGCGATTTCCGAATTGACTTGGGAGGAGGTTATACCGACACCACCGACATCGATGATTACAAGGGCTTCGTCCTAAAGAAGTTCCGTCGTCTCCCAAAACCCATTCTCGTGCGCAAAGACAAGGAAATCACCCTCCACCAAAAAGACGTGGACGCCACGGCCGCCATGTCCGCGTTCGACGTGACTTTGAGCGGACAGTACACTCAGTCCCATTACGACAAGGACGTCGATCAAATCGCCGTCCGAACGTCGAAGGCGGTGCGTCTGGCGGGCATCAATTCCCTGGTAGACGGATTCCCCGACAAAAGCCTCAACGTCCGGGCGGATATTTCGGTGTTTCCGATCGTCTCCCCCTACGTCTCCTTCACGCGCACCCAATTCAAGGTCGACACTCTTCCGTCCAAAATCTATGACTTCGGAGCTTACGTCGACATCAAAAGGGTCCGGCTTGAATTCGTTTACGAAAAAATGACCCAAGAGGGAAGCGCCAACACGGAATTGACCACTATCGGGGCTTCCTACCGGTTCTAGCGGGGAAGTCGGCCCTCCGGGTCGCCACTGGCCCAATAGCTCCGCGTTAAGGCGCACACGAAAAGAGGCCTCCCCGATCGATGATCGGGGAGGCCTCTTTTCAATCTAATTCTACAAACGGATTACTGTTGAGCCGGCGGAGCCGGAGGAGTCGCGGGGGCGTTATCGTTCTTGATATCCTGATGCGTTGCATTCAACTCTTGGTTCAAACCTTTCTGCTGAGTCTTGGTCAGATGCCCGCCGTTGGCTTTTACGTCCGTCCTCTCTTGCTGTTTAACGCCCTTTAGTTTGGCCATCTCGGTGTCATACTGGGCCTGGGTGATCTTGCCGCTCTTCAACTGCTGGTTCAATTGTTTCTTTTGATGGGCCACGCGCTTATTGACCTCGGCGCGCCGGGGATGCTCTTTGGCGAATTGAGCCCGGTTCTCCTGCCTCTCCTGGCGCGGGGTTTCCACGGCGCCAACGGACAACGCCGATAGGAACAACGACGACAACAGCCCGATGACGGCTGACTTAAGTATCTTCATTTGGTGCCCCCTTATTATGAGGACGCATCGATTGAATCACTCTCCGGCGTTTCTCCTCTCAGGTAATACGCGCCATGGTCAAAATAGTTTGGAGGACCGAAACGAATTTTTTCAGAATATGACCGTAGTAAAGTCGGGCGGTCCTATTCCGAGCGCAAAAGGAAGGTGGAATATGAAACGATCCATTTTTAAGATCTTCATCGTCGCCTCGGCTTTATTGGTTGGGTCAAGTCCCAAGGCCTTCAGCGACGCGCCGCCCACGACGGAGGCGCGGCTGACTCGGGTCGAAGGAAACGTTTATCTCCATTTACGCGATCACCCCTTTGGAACATTCATCGCCGCCGAAGAAGGCGCCCCCATCGAGGAAGGGGACCGGATCCTGACTGGCGCCGACGGCCTGGCCGAGGTATCTTTGGGAGGAGAATCCCTTATACAAGTGGAATCGAAATCAGACTTCACCGTCAAATCCCTCGCGCCCGCGCGCACGGAGTTCCACCTGGGATTGGGAACCTTGCTCGCCAAGATTCGGTCCCTCCTGCCCGACCAGCATTTGGAGTTCAGCACGCCCGTGGCCGTGGCGGCGGTGAGGGGGACGGAGCTGGCCATCGCGCAAGAAGAAGGCAAGCCGGCCCATGTGGGCGTCTTCGACGAAGGTCATGTGGCGGTGACTTCTTCCGGAAAGGGCGGCGGGGGAGTCACCGTCGGACCGGGACAAGAAACCGAAGTCCGTCCGTCGGGGAAACCGGCCAAAGCGCACCCTCTTCAAGTGTTTTTAGCCCAACGGGACAAAATGACCCCGTTAAGGAAAAGGCGCGAAGCCGTCCATCGAAACTGGGTGAACCGATCGCCGGAAGAAATACGGGAGATTCGGAACTCCCTCAGGAAAAAACCCTCCGTTGAGGCGCAAGTCCTGGAAAAAGCGGGAGTTCAAAATCGGAAAGAAACTCCTCCTCCGACCAAAGGACGGAGCAGAGAACCCCGGCCGAGAACTACTCGGAAAAATTAAGGTCCGATGGCCAACCTCTTCGCGTTTGATGATATCCGTCGGCGGGAATTCGGCCCTCTGCTGGCCGGGGTTGACGAGGCGGGACGCGGTCCTTGGGCGGGGCCCGTGGTGGCCGCCGCGGTGATCTTGCGACCCGAGAGCCGGTTCCAAGGCCTGAACGACTCCAAGCAAGTCCCGGCGCGCGACCGGGAGCGACTTTATGAGGAAATCCTCCGGGAATCCTTGTTCCACGCCGTGGCGGCGGTGGACGCCTCCCTGGTCGACGAATTGAACATCCTGCAGGCCACGTTCCTCGCCATGCGCCGGGCGCTCTTCAAGCTCGCGGTCCGTCCGGACCGGATCATCGTCGACGGCAACCAACGCATCCCCGAAGCGCGCGCCCCCCAGGAAACGGTGGTTAAAGGCGACGCCAAGAGCGCCTCCATCGCCGCCGCCAGCATACTCGCCAAGGTGACGCGCGACCGGATCATGGTCGAAGCCCACCATAAATTCCCCCACTACGATTTCGCCAACAACAAAGGCTACGGCACTCCCTCCCACCAGGAGGCCTTGCGCCGCTTGGGCCCCTGCCCGATCCACCGCCGGAGTTACGCTCCCGTAATCGCGGTCGTCTCCCCCCTGTTGCCGCTGGAATTCGCGTGACCACCGTCGAGCAGGGACGGGCCGCCGAAGAACAAGCCCGAATCTTTTTGGAACGTAAAGGTTTCAGATTTTTGGACGCCAACCACCGCACGCCCTTGGGTGAGGTCGACCTGGTGATGAAGGACGGGGAGACGTTGGTGTTCGTGGAAGTGAGGGAGCGAAGGAACGAAAGTTTCGGACGGGGTTTTGAGACGGTGACGGCGAGGAAGCAGGCGCGGATCGCCAAAGCCGCCTTGTGCTACGCCAAAATGAAAAAAGCCACGGGCTCTTCCCTGCGCTTCGACGTGGTCTCCCTGGGCCCGCGCGGGATCGAACACATCCCCAACGCTTTCGTCCCCCCGGCGGGACGATACACCGTTTAGAACGAATCCCAATTTCCCGCTCACCCTGAGCTTGTCGAAGGAAGCATGAGCGGTTTTGCGGGTTATTGACGCCTGAAAAACAATGTCCCAACCACCGCTCGTGCTGAGCCTGTCGAAGCACGACAAGTTACCGACGATCTTGGCTCACCCTTCGACAGGCTCAGGGTGAGCGGGCCTTAGGAATTTGTTTTTGCAGGGGTCAATAGTCGGGTGAGTTCGCAGACGTTACTTCAACAAGTCCCGGACGGCGGTCAGGAAGTCCTGGCGGCTCACGGGTTTGGCGAGGAAATGGTCGGCGCCGGCTTCGGCCGCCTGCTTTCGGTCGGCGGCGAACCCTTTGACGGAAACGATCAAAACCTTGGCGTGCTTCGTGGCAATGTCCCCTTTCAAACCCAGGCAAACGCCGATGCCGTGGATTTCGGGAAGCATGAGGTCCAGGATCACTAGGTCCGGACGTTTGGCTTTGGCGACCTCCAGCCCCTCCCGGCCGTCCACCGCGCAAAACACCTCGCAGTCCTCCCCCTCCAAATAGTGCCCGAAGAGATGAAGCGTGGCTTCATCGTCCTCGACGATGAGGATTTTCTTCTTTTCCGGCGTCATGGGAGGGAGACCGCCGCCCGCAGCGCTTTGAGCGCGCGGCCCGGGTCGGACTTGCCGAAGACGGCGTTTCCGGCCACCAGCACGTCCGCCCCCGCCTGAACCGCCAACGGGGCGGTTTCCAAATTGATCCCCCCGTCCACTTCAACCAAGGCCTTTCTATTGGACCGGCGGAACCGGTCTTTCGTCCAACGAACTTTGGGCATCATGTCCTCCATGAACTCCTGCCCCCCGAAACCCGGCTCCACACTCATTACCAGTACCAAATCCAAATCCTTCAGGTAAGGCCCCAACCTCTCCACGGGCGTGCGGGGGCGGAGCGACATTCCCGCCTTGCACCCATTCTCTTTGATGAGGCGGATCACCTCCGACGGACGACGGCAGGCCTCGACGTGAACGGTGATCAACCAAGCGCCCGCCTTCGCGAACGCGGGGATATATTTCTCCGGGGAGTCGATCATGAGATGCACGTCCAAAGGGAGGGACGTGTGGCGCTTCAAACCTCGGACGATCACGGGGCCCGCCGTGATGTTGGGAACGAAGTGTCCGTCCATCACG
>PMLF01000139.1:9447-9666 GCA_003158755.1 Elusimicrobiota bacterium
CGCGGAGAGGATGGACGGGGCGATCAACGGCCTCATTCCAGCACCCGTTCCTCCACCAGGACCCCCCCCAGGTAGATGCGCACGCGGGACGGCCCCTGAGGCTCGACGGGAACCTCCACGAGCGCTCCCGGCTCTTGAGTTCCATCAAAGACGGTCTTCTCCCCGTTATCATCCCGCAAAACAATTTTGACTTTAATTCTCTCTCCGCCCGCCGGAACC
>PMLF01000004.1 GCA_003158755.1 Elusimicrobiota bacterium
ACGGGCGGGACCACCGGCCAAATCTACGAGTTCATTAACGGCCAGTTCCATCAAACGGATACCTGGACGATCTCCAACACCGTGGACGACTTCTCCATTTTCGGGACCGGCGCGCCTTCCACCGCTGCGCCTGCCGCCGGCCCGACCTCGACGGAGGCTCCCGCGTCCTCGCCTTCGTCTTCGCCCCTGGATTCGAGCGCGGGCGCGTTCG
Source organism: Elusimicrobiota bacterium (assembly GCA_003158755.1). Classification (GTDB taxonomy): domain Bacteria; phylum Elusimicrobiota; class Elusimicrobia; order FEN-1173; family FEN-1173; genus FEN-1173. Next base: position 212 of record PMLF01000004.1, read on the forward strand.
GGACCACCTGGACCCAAGCCATCGCCGGCGTGCCTTTCATCGTCCCCTTGGCCATCCATGAGCAGATCTACGCCGCCTTGCAGAGCATCCTCCATTTCACCTTGACGGGATACGACGTTCAGAACCCGCAGTCGATCTCGGTCTCCGACGTTTTTTCCTCCACCTTGTCTTCGGCCATGGAGCTCCTTCCAAGTCTCATCAATCCCTCGGACAACACTCCCTTCCTTATTAAGTCCGTTCAGTTGATCCAAGGCGAGCCGACCCAGGACATGATCAACACGAACCAGCTCGTGACGTGGACCTCCGATGGGGCGATCCTCATCCACGAGGACCTCCTCAAGTCGTGGATCGCCGCGGGGTGCGACATTTCCCAGGACCTGGCCCTGACCATCCTCCACGAGAATTATTTGTACGCCAACTATTTGACCACCGTGGCGTCCGGCCAAAAAGTGGATTGGACCATGATCCAGAATTGGGCCGAAACGGACAACGCACTCGGATACACGCCCCAAGACTTCGATACCCATATGAATTTCGACGCCGTTCAGCAGGGCGCCGTGGGATCGTCCTCGGAGTTCGGCGTGGTGGATTACACCCAGATCCTCAATACCTTGGCCAACCCGAACAGCACGGCCGTGCCCGCCGCGGCGACCCCGGTGTACGACTCGAACCATTTGGCGACGGCCGTGAACACCCAAAACGAGCTTCAAGTGGCCCAGGAGAACATGGTGTTGGACGCCATGAAGGCATCCGGCGTCGATTTCACTCCCAACACCCAGCTTCAGGCCAACGTGACGGACACCACGGGCGCCAGTTTGTCGTTCACGCCCGACAAGATGGTGTCCTTGACGCAGATGAGCCAGGCGGAGCAAAACCTGGCGGCCAACCTCACCCAGTCCGCCGCCGACGCTTTCGTCGCCAACGACCCCACGACTTTTCCGACCACCCTCTCCTCCGCCGACGCCATAGCGGCCATGCAGGTCAATAAGCAGCCGGGCGTTATGCTGAAGACCGCGGACCTCGGGACCTTCGTCAAATACGAAGGTTGGGTGATGGGCAAGGACGCCCAGGGTAACGCGCAGCTGCAGTACGCGATGTGGTTCGTGAACAAAGAGCAGCAGCAAACGGATTCGATGAAGACCCTCGCCACGAACAACACCGCGATCCAGAACGGCTTGTCGCAGACCGACATGGCCACGTTGTCCGGCCTCACGGACAACCCGTCAACGAACCAGAGCCAGATCACGGCGCTGCTCAACAAGGCGGGGCTCTCCGGCGATCAAGTCGCGTTCATGCTGGCCTATTACAAGGACTCGGCGCAGATGGGTTCCCTTCAGCAGCGCCAGCAGGACGTGAAGAACGGGGTCACCACGGCGGTTCCTTTGTCTTCGAGCGAGGAGAGCACCCTGAGCGCTCTCAAGTCCAAATGGAACCCGGACGTGTACTACACCACCTCCATCGTCCATATGGTAAAGAACATGCCCGGGGTCGCGAGCGGCCCCACGGTGACCGCCATCGGGGGCGGTTCGAACGCAAACAGCCAGACGGGAACCAACGGGTCCGACGTCAACTACGAAGACGTGCCCATGATGATCTCCCGCGTCACTTACGACGTGGGAACGCAGAAGGACCCTTCCAACACCTCCGTCACCATGGAGTGGAAGGACCCCAAAAAGGACCCCAACGCGCCGGACGCCAGCACGTTCGTTCGGTACATCTCCAGCCAACAAAAGGCCACCTATAATCCGTCCAGCGATCCGAACGCCTCCGCGCAGGATTTGGGAGCGATGAGCCTGAGCAAGACGATCATGGTCAAAGCGGGGAATTCGAACAACAACACGCAGACGGTCGCCCAGGCGTCCTGGAGCCAGGGGCCCCGGCAAAGCCGGGGAACCCCGCAGATCAACCAAAACGCGACGGATTTCGACATGGTGACGAACGTCAGCCACATGGAGCGCTGGTGGGACAACGGAGCTTCGGACGTGAAAGTCTCCAAGTCCTTCGTCAGCCACAACGAGGGGCGCTTCGGGAACCTTTCCAGACCTCTGGCTCATCCCGGCGCCAGTTCCCTCGGGACGGACCCCAACAATCCGGGATTGGATCGCTTCAGCGTCGGGGACTTGGTCAAGGATGGAGCCACCAATAAGGTTGCCGGTTTCGTGTACGGCGAGGTCAACGTCAACACGAGCGACGACGCGAACGCCTCGCCCAACTACCAGGACAATGTTTTCCGGATCATCATGGGCACGGCGGATCCGAACAACCCTTCGGTCCGGCCCGCTTTGTGGGACTTTCAATATTCGATCAAGCCCGATCCGGATCCGACCCATCCCGGGGAAGTTTTGTTCGGAGGCTGGCATTTGCTCGCGTTCACCCCTCGCGGCGGTACCGAGAAGAGCACGGATATTTGGATCAATCCGGGCAACGGCGACGGGAGCGATCTTTTCAACTTCACGGTGACCGGCGCCATCCACCTGAGCGTCCAGCGGGTGGACGGCGGAGTGGACGCCACGGAGACCGATTCGGGCGTCGTCTCCGGGATCAAAATAGGCGCCACCAGCGCCAAACCCGGAGCGTCTTCGTTCGATTCCCAGCAGGCGACTCAGGCGAAGCTCGACACGTTCCTCGGCGAAGGGACCGATAAGCAAGGTAAAGCGGAGACCCAAGCCATCATCGACAACCGCCTAGTGGCCACGACATCCAACACGGCCCCCACGACCGACGTGACCACCTTGATGAACACCGGGAACGCCATCCAGAAAGTCCTCGAGTTCATCCGGAGCAACAGTTGGATGGTCAGCGGTGCCCAGACCGTCACGAATTTCCTCAACGACGCCAAGAGCGTCATCGGGGACGGCCTGACGGCCATCGGTTCCGAATTCAGCGGCGTCGCCGCGACGGTGGCCAACATGGGGACCCAGGCCGTCAACTCCATTATGTCGTACGTGGCCAACAACGGCGGCGGCAGCATCCTCCAATATCTCGGCCTCCTCTCCTTCTTCAACGGCTCCGTCGCTCCCGTGGAAAACAAAGCCCTCCAGGCGTCGACGGATTATCAGACGGCGGCCGCCAGCAACAACTACGCTTCATGGTCCCTGACCTACGCCACGCAAGGGGTCTATTACGCCCTCGCCAGTTATTACGCTTCCTGGGGCGCGTACTTCGCCGACCCGAACCGGGGTAACGACGCGGCCACCGCCAAGATATACAACGACGCCGCCACGTCCTACGGCTATGGATATGCAAGCGTTTTCTATAACATCAATACGTACGACTATTACACCAATTGGATCTTTCCCTACTACATGAAACCCTACAACGCCGCGTATCAGGCGGTTTGGGGGGTCGATGGCACTCAAGCGGTATTGAGTGCGGCGCAAGGCGTGCTGTCTAAGGCCAAGAGCGCATATAGTTCAGTCCTGTCCACGTTCGTTTCGGCGGCGAAAAGCAACGGCGGGTTCGCCCTTTCGTCGTCCCTCTTCGGCACCGTGAATTGGTCCAACATCCTGACGGCGCTTTCGACGACTCACGCGAGCGTGTTCCAGGCCGTCGTCGGTTCGTTGACGTCGGGGGCGGCGGTCCGGGCTCCCTTCGACGTGGCCGCAGTGATGTCGCGGCTTCCGTTGAACGACCCCTCCGTCGTTGGGGTGAACAGCCAGTCGGTGCTCCAGACGCTGGGGCTCTCCGGAATCGTGACCGCGGCGCAGCTCAAACAACGACAGATCGATTTCCAAGCGCGGACCGACGACGGGGGGACCGTCCAAGGCACGCTGACCCCGGACATCGAGGCGGGACTCCTCAAGTCCATCGTCGAAACGGCGCAGGGCAGCGCCTCCTGGGGCGCCACCAGCCATTCGGAAATCCGCACGCTTTATACCTACGATGATCGCGGGCGCCTGATCTCGGCCTCGGGGTCGGGCTTCTCGATCTCCGAGGACGAGTTCGGGAACATCACGACCAGCGCGATCAGCCAGAACTACGTGATCATCAACGGACAGGCCAAGATGTCCAAGGCCGTCACGGGCTCCCACACCATGGGCAGCGACGGGACCCAAACCTGGATGGACGGGACCCACGGTTCCCAGGCCCTCACCATGACGTATGCCTACGACGTCAAGACCGGTTTATTGAAAGCGGGCTCGGAAGGCGCCGGCCTTGCCCAGGGGCTGAGCGTGTCGTCCGACGCTTTCGGGTCCGTCACCACGAGCCGTTTGGAGCAGTACTTCACCGCCGTCAACGGTCAGGCCAAGCTGACGCGGGCGGTCAACTCTTCCTTAACCCTGGGGATCGACGGGACGAATACCTATTCCGGTTGGGCGGATGCCTCCGGCCGGATTCAAGGGAGCGCGTCGACGACGTTTTACTTCTACGACGCCCGGGGTTTGCTGATGACGGGCGACGGCGCCGCGGCCCAGGGGTCGTCGGTGACCGTTTCCGACGACGCGTTCGGCGGCCGGACCGAGGCCCATAGCTCCCAAGCGTTCACGGCGGTCCGGAACCAAGCCAAATTGACCGCCACGACGACATCTTCGACGACCCGCCAGGTGGACCAGACCGTGTCCATTACGGATCCCTACACCACCCATTACGCCTATTCGGCAGACGGTCGTTTGGCTTCGGTTTCGATCGACGGCTTCGTGATCACGCGCACCACGGACGGGTTCGGAAACATGACCCAGTCCTGGGTGAAGCAGCTCTTCCGCGTCTACGGCGGCCAGGCCAAGCTCTTCGAGGCGACGACCAATTCCCAGACGTGGTCCATCGACGGCTCATCCACGATCACCGACCCTTACACGATGCGGTATTCCTATTTGGGCGAGGAATTGGGCGCCGCCGCCGGCCGGACGGACATCCTGAAATGGATCGCCAGGAGCGGTCGGCAGTTCGGTCAGATGAACACCGCGGCGGTGGTGGATGGACCCGTCCATTCCCAGACCACGGACGTCTTCGGCGTCGTCACCGACTCCTGGTCGTCCCAGATGTTCGCCGTCATCGGCGGCCAGGCGAAGATGGTCCAGACGACCAGCCATTCCCAGAGCCTTTCTCCCGACGGTTCGACGAACGTGACGGACGATTACGTCACCGACTATTCCTATTACGCGGACGAATCCGACAAGTCGCTTCGACGCTTCGGGACGTTGCGGACGGACGACACGGGCGTGGTCGTGGAGAGTCCCGTCCATTCCCTCTCCACCGACTCGTTCGGGAACACCGTCGACACGTGGACCACGCAACTGTTCAAAGTCCTCCTCAACCAGGCGAAGCTTTGGGAAACCGTCACCGGGTCGAGCTCCGAATCCGTCGACGGTTCGTCCGGCATCACCACGCCTTATACCACGTGCTATCAATACGACGCCGCGGGCCGGCTGACGGCGGTCGGCGGGATCCGCCTGGAGGACGGGACCGTCTCCGGACCGGTGACCGTGTTGACGAGGAACCTGGATGCTTTCCAGAGCACCACGGATTCGACGGCTCATCAGACCTTCATCGTTATCGCCGGACAAGCGAAGTTGCTTTCGGTGGAAACGTCCTCGGTGGGGCAGTCCTCCGACGGCGGCCATTCCCAGACCCAGTCGTATACGATCACCTACGGATACGACGGTCAGGATGCCGTCGACTACTCGCCCTGGATCGCGCGGGACTCGGCCGGCCGTCCGACCAAGGGCAGCACGGTGGGCCACCTGTCGAGCGTCAGCGATCCCACGGTGGTCTCCACGAACTGGGACGCCTTCGGCAGCGTGACCGTTAGCACGACCCTTCAGGACTATGAGGTTCACGCCCAGACCGGCCAGGCAAAGCTGATGTCGACGACGACCAGCTCTCAAACGAATTCGGTCGACGGATCGACCTCCTTCACCAGTCCTTACACCACGGTGTTCCAGTATGACGACGTCGGACGGATGGTGAACAGCTTCATTGAAGGCGTCACCGATGCCGCCTTTTCGCTTTCGTTGACGGCCGCCGACATCCCGGCCGTCCTGGGCATTGAAGGGACGGTGTCGTCGTTCAGCGCCTCCGGCGGCGACACAACGTTCACCTTGACCACGAAGGACGGCCAGGTCCTGCAGGGGAAAATGACCTATATCCCGGGGAACGCCCGCAAGTCCGACGGGACGCTCTCGATTTCGCTGCTCGGGACCTCTTCCCAGGAAGATTGGACCTTCCAGTTGGCCCGGGACATGGTGGGACGCCTGATCTCTCTCACCGGGACGGGAACCATTTTGACCGGAAACGGAACGCTGGAAACGGTCCAGGCGGAATACGTGTACGCCTACGACGCCCAGGGCCAATTGAATCAGACCACGGTGACCAAGGAGACCATGGTTACCGACGGAACGGACAGCCGCCTGGACGAGACCGTCCAGACCTTCGGCACGGTGAACGGCCAGGAGGTCCTGACCGGAACGATCTTGTCCTCCGCCGAATCGTCGCCGATGGGAATCACCGTTTGCGCTCCGACCAAATGGGTTCTCACCTATGACGCTTCCGCCCAATTGACCAATATCCAGGCGCAGGGGGTCTACCTTTCTCCCGCGGGCCGGGCTTATCCCATTTACACCGTGACCACGGACACCTTCGGGAACGTCACCGAGTCTTGGGCCGATCAAACATTCGCGGTCGTCGCCGGCCAGGCTAAATTGGTCTCCACGACGACGGAATCGGAGACCTCGTCGGTCGATGGTTCCGTGACCGTGACGAGCCCTTATACCACCCAATACGCGTATTTCGGCCAGGAGTTGGGCGCCACGCCCACCGCCGCGCAGGTGACGGCGTGGATCTCCTCCCACGGGGGGGAGCGGATCGTTGGGCAGATGAAGTCGGCGGCGGTGGTGGGAGGCCGGGTGGACAGCGTGACCACCGACGCCTTCCAAAACCGGACGGTGAGCGCGGCCATCCAGACCTTCGTTGTGGTGGCCGGTCAAGCGAAGCTGAAAACCGTCACCAACAGTTCCACCACTTTGTCGGTGGACGGTTCCACCACGGTCACCAAGCCGTATGTCATCACCTATTCCTATGCCGGAGAGCAGGAGTTGGGTCCGAATTCGACGGATGGGCAGAGGACCGAGTGGTTGAACGCCAATCCGGGCGAGGCGGGGCATCTTGATGGAGTTTCGGACCCGACGGTCCAGACCACCATGACCGACGCGTTCGGCGGCGTGACGGAGACCGTGACCGTCCAAGATTACGAGGTGCACGCGGGGACGGGCCAGGCCAAGCTGATGAACGTGACCACCATGGAATCCAACACCTTTGGCATCGACGGATCAAAAACCGTGATCGCAACGATGACGGCGGACGGCAAAGTGGTCGCCGGATCCTACGTGACCCATTACCAATACGATCCGAAAACGGGGCAGATGACTGGAGTTTACGGCGACGGGCCTGACGGCGCCGTGGAAGTGAAGACGGTCACCGAGGACGCTTTCGGCGGTTTGACCGCCACCGTCGCCGAGCAGACGTTCGGCGTCTTGTTCGGACAGTCAAAGCTGTTGGGCGTGACGACGAGCTCGGTGTCCAAGAACGTGGACGGATCCACGACGGTCACCGACGCGTATACCATGACGTACACCTACAAGGGCATGGACGCCCTCCGGACCGACGGCAAAGGCCGGCCCATCAGCCGGGCAGGCGCGAACGGCAGGGATTGGAGCCAGGTCGGATTGTTGGACGCCGTCAGCAGTCCCACGGTGACGTCCACCTCAACGGATGCCTTCGGCTCGATCACGGTGAACGTGGTCCAGCAGAACTACGGAGTGCACTCCGGCACGGGCCAGGCGAAGCTGATGAGCGTGACCACGACCCGCTCCGATACCTACAGCGTCGATGGATCGAACACCACGCTGATGAAGAGCTACACGACGTTTTACGACTACGACGCGCGCGGCATCATGTCGGACGTCTATGGCGAGCAGCCGGACCGAACCGTCGAGGTCTGGACCCGGACGACCGACGCGTTCGGGAGCGTTACCGATTCAAAAGCCGACCAGAAGTTCCAGGCGATGTTCGGTCAGGCAAAATTGGTGAGCGTGACGAATTCCTCCGAGGCTTGGTCCGCCGACGGCGCCCATACGGTGACCGGTTCCTACACGATGACGTACACCTACAAAGGCATGGATGCCTTTAAGAAAGATTCCCATGGACGGCCCGTGACGTGGTATGACGTCCAGGATCGGAGCAAAGACAGCATGGTGGGCCAGTTGGATACGGTCAGCGATCCCGAGGTGACGTCCACGACTACCGCCGCCTTTGGCTCCATCTCGGTGAGCGTCGTTGATCAGAACTACGAAGTTCACTCCGCCACCGGTCAGGCGAAACTGATGAGCGTCACCACGAAGGTTTCCGACACATACGCGGTCGACGGTTCGTTCACCACCCTGTTGAATCCCTACACGACGTTTTACACCTATGACGTCCGCGGCCTCATGACCGCCGCGAGCGACGTGGCCGTGATGACGAAGACGACGGATCCTTTCGGGACGGTCACCGTTTCCGAGGCGGACCAGAAATTCATGATCGTAGGGGGGCAGGCGAAGCTGAGCCAGGTGACCAACAGCTCGACGACGTACAGCGTCGATGGTTCGGAGACGGTGACGTCTCCTTACACCATCGTTTACTCCTATTTCGGGGATGGGAGTCATACCCCCGCTTCGGCCTGGATTTCGGACGGGAAGGGCGGATATGTTCCGGACAAAAAGAACGTGGGGTCTTTTATGGGGGAGTCGGCCTCTGTTCTCGGCGTGTCGCGGGACGCAAAAGGAAACGTGATCAAGGATTCCAAAGGGAACCCGGTGTTAACGCCGGATGTGAATGTGATTTCGACGACGCAGGACGCTTTCGGGTCCGTGACGGTGGCGATGGCGGTTCAACGATACGTGATCTTCGCGGGTCAGGCGAAGCTTGGACGTGTGACG
>PMLF01000116.1 GCA_003158755.1 Elusimicrobiota bacterium
CGCCCTGGAAGTTCACCAATTTTCCGGGATCATAGATCTGCCGGTCGATGACCGCCGTGACTTTGCGGAGCTGCTCGTCCGTGAAAAACGATAGGATGTCCACGTTCTTTCTCAAGAAAACAGTATCGTCAAAAGGCAAGAGCATCTCCTTTCAGCGATCAGCTTTCAGCCGTCAGCAATCAGCCAAGACGGTAAGATCCTTTTTTGGTTCAGCTGATCGCTGGACGCTGACCGCTTAAAGCTTAATTCTATTTAGCAAAACGTCAACGGCCTTTTCAATCGGGACGTCCTCTCCGCCGCCGGCAGCGCGGGCCTTGATTTCGACCTTGCCTTCCGCCAGCTTCCGTTCGCCAACGGTCACGCGCCAGGGAAGGCCCAGGAGGTCCGCGTCCTTGAACTTGACGCCCGCCCGCTGGTCGCGGTCGTCCAAGAGGACTTCCACGCCCTTGGCCTTGAGCCCCTCGTAAATCTTTTCCGCCGCCTCCACCACTTTCGGCTCCGATACGTTCAGAGGAAGCACCACCACCTGGAACGGCGCGATCCCGGCGGGCCAGATGATGCCGTTGTCGTCATGGCATTGTTCGATGGCCGCAGCCAACACGCGGCTGACGCCGATGCCGTAGCAGCCCATCAGGAAGGGAGATTTCTCCCCCTTCTCGGTGAGGAAACCGGCGTTCATGGCCGAGGAATACTTTGTCCCCAATTTGAACACGTGGCCGACCTCAATCCCTTTGAAGAACGCCACCGCCTTCCCGCAACGGGGGCACTTGTCGCCGGGGCGGATCATCCGTATATCGGCGTACCGCGCCGGCCGCCAATCCCGTCCGACGTTGATGTTGACTAGGTGCTTGTCCGTCTTGTTGGCGCCCGAAACGGCGTTGACCACGTCCGCCACCGCGTGGTCCGCGACGATGGCGGCGTTGAGGCCCGCCGGTCCCGCGAAGCCCGGCTCGCACCCGGCCACCTGGCGGTAGATTTCCTCGGAAGCTTTGAAAAGTTGTTTGGCGGCCAGGGCGCGCTGGAGCTTGGGCTCGTTCAACTCCGTGTCTCCCCGGAGGACGGCGACGACGGGCTTGCCGTCGGCCACGTAGATCAGTGTCTTGAGGAACTTCTCCGCCGGAAGTTTCAGCAACTTGGCCACGGCCTCGACGGCGCCGACGCCGGGGGTGTCCACCTCTTTCAGCTCATCGTGCTGATGCCCGTCGGTCGGAGCCGTGGGGGGCGGCGCGTCCGCCCGCTCGATGTTGGCGGCGTAGCCGCAGCCTTCGCAGGCCGCGATGGTCTCCTCGCCGGTTTCGGCCAGGACCATAAATTCGTGGGAGGATTTCCCTCCGATGGCCCCGGTGTCGGCTTCGACGGGGCGGAACTTCAACCCGCAGCGCTCGAAGATCCGCCCGTAGGCGGCGTAGCAATCGTCGTAGGTTTTGTCGAGGCTCGATTCGTCGGCGTGGAACGAGTAGGCGTCCTTCATGTAGAACTCCCGGGCCCGCATCACGCCGAAGCGGGGCCGGATCTCGTCCCGGAACTTTTCGCCGAACTGGTACAAGAGGAGCGGCAGCTCCCGGTAAGACCGAACTTCCCGACGGACGAGGTCCGTCACGACCTCCTCGGCCGTTGGGGCGAGACAGAATTCACCGTCTTTACGATCCTTCACGCGCATCATCTCTTTACCGTACACCGGCCAACGGCCCGACTCTTCCCAAAGCTCCTTGGGCTGAAGCGTGGGCAGCCACACCTCCTGCCCGCCGATGCGGTCCATCTCCTCGCGGATGATCCGCTCGACTTTCTTGAGCGCCCGCAATCCGAAGGGCAGCCATTCGTACAATCCGGACGCCACTTTCCGGATCATCCCCGCCCTCAGCATGAGCCGGGCAGCGACGGTGTCCGCTTCGGACGGGACTTCTTTCAAGGTGGGAAGAAGGTATTTCGAAAGCTTCATGGGAACTCCGCAAAAAGGATTTTTCTCAAGCGTCGTCGGTCATTATCCTATGTTTTGACCTCGATATCCACCGCTTTGGGGATCGCGCAAACAATAGTAGAATTCGGCCAGTCCATGAAGATAGCCGAAGCGAAAATCGCCGCCGGATATAGGCTGGGGAGAGAGTGTCGAGTGGAGGAGAACGTCCTCCTGGGGGCCGAACCAGGCCGTCGATCGGCCAAGAGGGAACCCCTCGTGGTCGGCTTTCGCGCCCATCTTCGTTTCGGGACCGTGCTCTACCGAGGCACCGTCATCGGATCCGGCTTTGAAACCGGGCATTTCGCCGTCGTCCGGGAAGAGAATCGGATCGGGAAGGACGTCCGGATTTGGAACCATTCCACCATCGACTACGGCTGCGTGATCGGCGACGGCGTTAAGATCCATTGTAACGTCTACGTCGCCCAGTACTCCATCCTGGAGGACGGCGTTTTTCTGGCTCCCGGAGTGGTCCTGGCCAACGATTTGTTCCCGGGGAGCCGGCATTCCATGAAATTGCTCCAGGGACCGGTCATCAAGAAGGGGGCCCAAGTGGGAGTCAATTGCACGATCCTGCCCGGCGTCGTCATCGGCGCGAACTGTGTGATCGGCGCGGGCAGCGTCGTCGCCCGGTCGATCCCGGACGGGACGGTCGCCTGGGGCGCCCCCGCCGTCCCCCGGAAGAACCGCCGAGACCTCCGGTGGCCCGCCGCTTTCCGTCTTTCCCGGCCCGAGGCCCTGCGGTTCTATCGCTCACGGGTGGCCGGAACGGCTCCTTATGAATACAAATAGCGATATCCGCATCGGGCTGATCGGCCTTGGGTATTGGGGCCCGAATTATTTGAGGATTTTTTCCCAATTACCCGGCAGCCAGGTCACCGCCTGCGCGGAAAAAGACCTCCGAAAAGCCGCCCCTTTCCGACGGCTTTTTCCCGGGACGAATTTTTACGACGACCACCGGCGGCTGATCGACGATCCGTCCATCGATGCTTTGGTCATCGCCACCCCTTCCCGTTCCCACCACGCCCTCGCCAAGGAAGCCCTCCTCGCCGGCAAACACGTCCTTGTGGAGAAACCGATGACCGTGGGTCCCGCGGAAGCGAGGGACATCTGCCGGACGGCCCGACTAATGAGGAAGGTCGTCATGGTGGGACACACCTTTCTTTTCAACGCCGGGGTGCAGGCCTTGAAACACCACATACGCTCGGGCCTCCTGGGAAACCTCCACTACCTCCACGCCGAACGCACGAACTTGGGACCGATCCGTGACGACGTCAACGCCCTGTTGGACCTGGCGCCACACGACGTTTCCATTTTCCTGGATCTTCTGGGCAAGATGCCCAGGGCGGTTTCAGCCCACGGGGGGTCCTACGTCAAGACGGGACGGGAAGACGTCGTCTTCTTAAACCTTTTTTTCCCCGGCAACGTCCTGGCGAACATCCACGTCTCGTGGCTGGACCCCCGCAAGGTGCGGCGCCTCACGGTGATCGGCTCCCGGAAGATGGCCGTTTTCGACGACGTCGACGTGTCCGAGACCATCAAAATCTACGACAAGGGAGTGATCAAGGAAAAGCGTTATTCAAACTTCGGCGAGTTCCAAATGATTTTGCGCGACGGGGACATCCTCATCCCCAAGGTCGCCCTCAGCGAGCCATTGAAGAACCAGTGCCAATATTTCATCGACGTGCTTCGAGGCCGAAAGCCGCTCTTGAGCGGCCCCGAGGTGGGCTTGCGGGTCGTCGAAGTGATGGACGCCGCCCAAAGGTCCCTTCGCGCCGGCGGCAAAACCGTCGCCCTGCGTTCATGAAAGTTCCCTTCCTCGATTTGGGCCGTCAGCACGCTCCACTGACGGAAGAGCTGGACGCCGGTTTCCGACGGGTACTCCGCAGCGGGGATTTCATCCTGGGGAAGGAGGTCGAGTCCTTCGAGAAAGCCTTCGCCGAACACCTCGGAGCCCCCTACGCCGCGGGCGTAGGCTCGGGGACGGAAGCCCTGCACCTTTCCCTGCGGGCGCTGGGTATCGGCCCCGGAGACGAAGTCATCATTCCTTCCCTGACCTTCGCCGCCACGGCGCTGGCCGTCCTCCACGCCGGAGCCGAGCCCGTGCCGGCGGACGTGGACCCGGACACCGGACTCCTGGACCTCGCGTCCGCCGCCAAGGCGGTCACCCGCCGCACCCGCGCGGTCATCCCCGTCCATCTATACGGCCGGATGCTTGACATGGACGCCCTGATGGATTTCGCCGTGCGTCGGCATCTGGCGGTCATCGAAGACGCCTGCCAAGCCCACGGCGCCCGATTCCACGGGAAAGCCGCCGGAACGTTCGGCCGGGTCGGTTGTTTCAGTTTCTACCCTTCAAAGAATCTGGGCGCGCTCGGCGACGGCGGACTGGTGGTCACTTCCGATTCCACCCTCCGCGACATTATCGTCAAGCTTCGGAATTACGGCCAGAAGGTCAAATACCACCACGAAGGGATCGGATACAACAGCCGGCTTGACGGCCTGCAAGCGGCCATGCTCCGCCTGAAGCTGAAACATCTCGAAACATGGAACCTCCGACGGAGGCGAAACGCCCGCCTCTACCACCGGGCGTTGAAGGGACTTCCGGTGGTGCTTCCACCGGAACCGCCGGAGGACTCTCAGCACGTCTACCACCTCTTCGTGATCCGCTCACCCCATCGGGACCGACTGCGGGACCACTTGGCGAAATGCGGCGTAGGGACCGGCATCCATTACCCCATTCCCATGCACCGAATGGAGGCGCTGTCGAAATGTGGTCGAGTCCGCCTCCCCGCGTCGGAACGCTTCTGCGGCGAGGTCCTCTCCCTGCCCATGTTCCCCGAGCTCACCGCCGAAGAAATCCGGCACGTGGCCCGAAGCATCGAGTCCTTCCGGCCATGACGATAGGACCCGTGATCGCGGTGGCTCCCGCCTTCAATGAAGAGAGAAAAATCGGAGAGGTCGTTCGAAAATTAAAGGCATGCGCCGCGGTCGACCGGACCATCGTCGTGGACGACGGGTCCACGGACGGGACCGCCGCCGAGGCGGAGGCCGCCGGCGCGGAAGTCCTGCGGCAACCCAAGAACGCGGGCGTGGGCGCGGCGCTTCGGGCAGGGTTCAAGGCGGCGCGCGCCCGAGGCGCGGCCGTCATCGTGGTCCTCGGGGGAGACGACCAGGACAATCCGGATGAAATCCCCCGGCTCCTCGGACCGCTCAAGGCGGGCTTCGATTTCGTTCAGGGGTCTCGGTGGACGGTCGGCGGGAAAACGGAGAACATCCCTCTTTTTCGCCGCGTCACGACGAGGCTCTATTCCCTTCTTTTTCGGTGGTGCACCGGGTTCCCTTCCACCGACGGGACCAACGGCTTCCGGGCCTTCCGGGCGAACATCCTCGACCGGATCGACTTGGAGAAACCCTGGCTCAACGCTTATGAATTGGAGCCTTTCCTCTTCTACCACGCCGCGAAATTCTTCAAGACCGCCGAGGTTCCCGTCACCAAACGGTACCCCGCCAAAGGCGGGGAGAGTTACACGAAGATGGTCCCTTTCAAAAGCTGGTGGAGCATTCTGCGCCCCCTCATCCTTTTGAAATTGGGCTTGAAGAAATAGTTTTAAGAACGAAGATCTTCGCCCCTTCCTCCCCGTTCTCATAAACGAGATCAAAGTACTCGGCGTGTCCCGTGTATTCGGCCAATCGGTCGTGTTGTTCCTTCACAAAATCCTTCGCGCCGGGCGTCATCGAGACGTACCCGGCGGGCTTCAGGAAAAAATAGCGCGCACCCAACTCCCGCGACCGCCGGACGAACGACTCCAAGGAATCCGACGGAACGAAATGGACCCCCCTCCGGCCGGCGTAATAGCGGATCTCCGCGATGTCCATGGACACGATCAGGTCTTCCGGCCGGCTGTGTTCCTTGATCCAGAGATGGGACTGATGGGGGATGTCGGCCGGCTGGGTCATTGATTTCACGAGGATATCGCGAACCTCCCTCCCGTTGGTCGCCAGGATCAAAAGGACGAGCGCCCCGGCGGACGCGGCGCGAAAACGGCCGGCAACCATCGACTCGAAACCGGCCATGAACCAAAAAAGGAATAGGGGATAAACCGGGAAAACGAACCTCGGTCCCTGGAAAGGCCAGAGGATGCATACGATCCCGTAACCGACGAAATAGACCAAGAGGAACCTTCCGCCGGAGGTCTTCGCCGTACGGACCGCTCCCATCAAGGCCGCCCCTCCCACCATCGCCATCAGACCAATTTTCAACCACAGAACATTGGGGAAAAAAGACGGGAAATAAACGAACGTTAGGAGCGTGAGTCCTTTGAAATAAAAATACAGGTTCTCTGCCGGAATGCGGAGGGCGGACACCGGATCCTGACTCCACAAAGCCCAGCCGCTCCCATGGAAAGAGTAAGAACCCGAAGCGAGTTTGCTCAGGACGAAATAAGGTGCGACCGTCAATGCGACGNNATCAAAGAAGACCGCCAGGAAGAAAACGGCGCCGATGACCCGAGTCAGCACCAGGAACCCCGCCAATAAACCCAAGAGGACGGTTTGACGGGGGGTGGAGTCCCACAACCACCTTTTTTTAACCGCCAAGTAATACCCCGCGCCGAATACCAGTATGTATCCGGCCTCGCTGAGGACGTTTCCCACGAAGGCCAGGTAAAAGTTGTTGAAAAATATCGCCGCCAAAAAGACGACGCGCCCCAGAGGAGATAGCCGTTCCCGGGTGGAGAAGTAAAACAGGAACGTTCCGGCAAGGAGAAGCGCCGCGGACCACGCTTTGAACGCCAAAGCGCCCGCCCCGGGCAGCGCCGCGGCGGGCATCAACAAGGCGGAGAATCCCCACGTTGCGCTGGTCTCCACCCTGGGAAAATAACTCCAGGCGGCTAGGACGGACCCTCTCAAAAAATTCCGGCTCAAGAGGACCCAGACCAAGTCGTCGGTGTATTGGCCCAGGGGCGCGGAATTACACGCCGAAAAGCATAACAGGACCGCCGCCAGGGAAACGATCCCTTCGGGATTCCCTCTAATCCATTTCACCACCGAGTTCCGGATCGGCAAATGCGGGGAATTCAGGGACGCGAGGAAGGCGAGGAAGATTCCGGCGCGGCGGGGGTACGGAGCCGCTGGATGTCGCCGTAAGTGGCGAAGAGGAAGATGGACAGAAGCACCGCCAGCCCGGCCATGTTGGCGGCCTGGACAACGCGCTTGCCGAGGGGCCGGCGGAAAATGCCTTCACATACGAAAAACATCAGATGGCCACCGTCGAGCATGGGGATCGGGAACAGGTTGAAGAGCCCGATTCCGACGGAAATCAAGGCGATCAGGAAAAAATAATCCCCCCACCCGGACTTGGCCGCCTTGGCCAGCACTGAAGCGATGCCGACGGGACCGGACAACTCGAGCTTCTGACGATGGGCGATCTTTTCCGCCAGGTATACCAGCGTCACCTTGCTCCACCCCCAGCACTGCTGGGCGCCGCGCCACACCGACGCCGCCGGCCCCAACTTTTCCTGGAGGGTAACGGGAGTGACGCCCATGAGTCCGCGGCCGGACCCCTTATCCTCCGCGGGAGTGACCTTGAAAGAAAGCGTCTTGTCCCCCCGGCGGATTTCCAGGGATAAAACCTTCCCCGCCGACGCGTGGACTTTTTCCGCCATCGATTTCCAGTCGGCGACCGGGACCCCGTCGACGGATAGGAAACGGTCCCCGGAGGCCAACCCTGCCTTCGCGGCGGGGAAACCCTCCGCCAGTTCGCCCACCACAGGTTCGGAGCTCGGGTGAGGATATCCCCACACCATTGAGATCAAGCTGAAAAGGACGAAGGCCAGGACGTAGTTCATGGCGGGGCCTGCCACGACGATGGGGATGCGACGGTACCAGGAAAGGGCGAAAAACTCACGGGGGTCCCGGGGGGCCTGGGAGGAGGCATCCTCCAAGTCCGATTCTCCGGCCATGCGAACTTCTCCGCCTAAAGGAATCCAGGCGAGGCAATAGCGGGTCTCCCCCCATTGGATACCGAACAGCTCCGGCCCGAGGCCGAAGGAGAACCGTTCCACTTTGACACCGGACTTTTTGGCCACGATGAAATGCCCGAA
>PMLF01000173.1 GCA_003158755.1 Elusimicrobiota bacterium
GCCAGAGGGTGACGGCGGCGGGCGCGGAGGTCGGAACCGACGATTTCCGAATCACCCGCACCGGCGGCGAAACGGACCCCACCGCCCAAGCCCAGAATCCCTGGGTGGCCTACAATCCGTTGGCGGACGATTTCCTCGTGGTTTTTGGGGCGGACCCCGGGACGGCTCCGTTGGCCGCCCAAGAGTTTGAAATCTTCGGCCAACGGTTGTTCAACGACGGTTCGTCGGAAGGAAACGCTTTCCGGATCAGCGTGATGGGGGGGAGCGGAGACACCCGCTTCGGTGCCGCGTCTCCCCGTGTCGCCTACAATCGGACGTCCAATGAGTTTTTGGCGGCTTGGCAGGGCAACAACAACGCCACCGTTTCCGCCAAGCAAGAAATATGGGGGCAGAACCTACAACTTGTCTCTCTGCCGACACTCAACGGCGTGACGCCCTCCCGGGGGAGCCTTCAAGGGGGATTGATGATCGCTCTGAACGGCGGCGATTTCCTGCCCGGAGCGACCGTCCTTATGTGCGGAGCGAACGCCTCCAACGTGGTGGTGTCGAGCAGTTATTCGATCCAGGCCGTGACTCCGGCGTGCGCGACGAGCGGCCCCCAAAATCTGCAAGTGCTGAACGCCGACGGCGGATCAGCGAACCTGTCCAACGGTTTCACCTACGACGCCTCCTCGACGTTCTTCGTTTCCCAGACCTTGTTGGGTTCGGGGTCCCAGGCGGGAGGGACCCCCTTGATGATTTCCGGCAACGGGTTTGTCTTCGGCGCGCGCGTCGTCCTTTGCGGGAAAGACGCCGCCGGCGTCCAGCTCGTCGATGCCGCAAATATTCGAGCGATAACGCCGGCCTGCGGCCAAACGGGGCCCCAGGACGTTACGATCGTCAACGGGAACGGGGGCAGCGCCGTCGTCCTGAACGGTTTCCTTTACACCGAATCGGCGGCGCAAGCGGATCCCAACGGCGTCAAGATGTTCCCCAATCCCTTCCGGCCGTCGCCGGGAACGGCCATGAAGTTTACGGCGCTCCCCCCCGGTCAAGAGGTTGAGCTTTATGATTTTGCCGGTCGGTCGGTGCGAACCCTCCACGCCGACGCGAACGGAGTGGCTTTGTGGGACGGGAAGAACACCGCCGGGCGCCAGGTGGCGGGCGGCGCCTATTTCGCCGAAATGGGCGGAAAAAAAACACAAACCGTCGTTATTGAAAGATAGGAGATAGCCATGCGAGTGAACACATTGATCGTTTTTGTCGGCCTCGCCGGACTCCTTTGCCGAATGGCGCCCCTGGAAGCCGCGCTGTCCCCCGATTCGAGGGGCACGGCGAGCGTGGCGTTCCTGTCCATGGCGGCCGACGCCCGGGCCGCGGGGTTGGGTAATGCCATGACCGCCATAGCCGACGACGCCACGGCCATGAACTGGAACCCGGCGGGGATGCTTCAGATCGAAAGCATGTCGGCGTCCTTGATGCAGGCGGCTTACGTGGGGGACAGTCGCTTCGGCTCCGCTTCTTTCGGAGGCCGATTCCTCAAGGACTGGGCCGCGGGTTTTTCATACCGACAGATGACCGCCGGCACCGTGCAGCGTACCGACGAGAGCGGGAACGATTTGGGCAGTTTCCGCCCCATGGATTTCTCGGCGGGGGCCGGTATGGCCTGGCGCAGCGAGGAGAACGCCGTCGGAGCGGTCGTCAAACGGATCCAATCCCAACTGGAGGACAAGGCGTCCACGTGGGCGATGGATTTCGGATTTCGGTCGAAACCGTTCCGGGACGACCGGGTGGCCTTGGGATTGGCCCTCCGGAACGTCGGGGGAAAAATCAAATACCAATCGGCGACTGAAAGTCTTCCGACGGTGGTGAGCGGAGGCCTGTCGTTCCAGGCTCGGAAAGACTGGCTCCTGGTGGCGGAAATGAACCTACCGTCGAACGATCAGGCGGCCGTCGCGTTGGCGGCCGAGCACGCCCAGCGACTCACTTCCACGATGTCGGTTTTCGGGCGCTTCGGTTACAACACCTCTCAGGGACGCTCGGCCGACGGTTTTTCCGCAGGGATGGGCGCCCTCGTGTCGGCGATGCGGTTGGATTACGCGTTGAACTTGCAAGGGAGTTCAAACCGTCCGACGCATATCTTTTCTTTGAGCTACGCCTTCTAAAAATATTCCGTCACCCCGTTTTTACATGGGCAAGACGTCCTAAAGAAAACCGTTTCCTACCATAAATGTGCCCGGAGGTATTCGTCGACGGGACATTGCGGAAGCGGGAACCCTCGCCCATGTCTCACCCTATAAAAATCGTCCGTGTTCTGCTCTTGACGGTCTTCGGGTTTCAAGCCGTCTGCGGTCAGTCGTCGGAAGGCAACTTCTGGGCCGACCGCGCCGACGCCCTCCGGCGGTTGAAGGGCCGCACGGAGGAACGTCGCCCGGGCGGTGAACGGCCGTTGGAGCCGCTTCTTGCCGCCGGTCTTCCGACGCCTTCCGACGCGGTCGTTGAAAAGACCGTCTCTTCCGACTTTCCTCCGTTTCGCGCCGCCGATCCCGACCGTCGATGGATCGGCTCGAACTCGCTCACGCCCGGCTTGGCGAGCCTTCTGCCTTCCCTGCTCTCCCACGGTTCCTTCCGCGACGCGCGGTCGTCGGGCCGAGGGGGGCCCTTCGTCCTCCTCCTGCAAGACGTCCACGACGAGAAGACCGCTCAGCGGAATATCGGCGCCTGTCTGGCCGCCGTGTTGGATCGGTTTCCGGACGCCCCCGTGGTTTTGGAGGGGGCCTCCGGACCGACTCCGCTGGGAGCTTTCCGCACTTCCTCCCGAAACGTCAATCATCTCCTGGCGTCGTTCTTCCTGAACGCCGACCTAATCGCCGGGCCGGAGTGGGCGGGAATGACGGCCGAGAAATGCCCTCGTTTTTACGGCGGGGAGGATCCGGACCTGTATCGGCGGAACGCGCAGGCCATCCGGGACGCCTTGTCCGTCCAGGAAGCGGCGCTGAACCGGTTGGTCCCTTGGCGCGCGGCCCTTCGTCCCCTGAAGGATGCCCTCTATTCTCCGGCGCTGCTCTCCCTGGACGAGGCGATCCGTCGGCGGAACGCGGGAGAGATGAAGCTCACGGATTTCGTGGAGACGCTGGACCGGACCGCGCCCCGGGGCCTTTCGTCCCGGTACCCCCAGGTGGCGCTCCTGTTGGATATGCTCCGGGCGGAAAAGGTTCGGGACGAGTCCGGGATCCGCCAGGAACGGGAAACGCTGGCTCGGAGGCTGGCCGGGACCCTTTGCGACAAAGACGTCAACGACCTTGTCCTCTGCCAGTGGGACTTGCGGTCCAACCGGATATCCCCCGCCGTCTACGCGCGGCGCATGCGGAAAATGATCCTCGGGGCGGGACTGCCGCTCTCGAGATATCCGGCGTTCGGCCGATACCTCGATGAACTGGAAAAATCCGAAGCCGTCGATCCTTCACGGCTGATCCTGGAACTGGCCGGCTGGGAAGAGGCGGTCAAGAAGAGCTTGTTCCGCACTCCGCAACAGGAAACCCTGTGCCGCATATCGGACGACGCGGACGCCGTGGAAAAGTTGTTCCGATTATCTCTTACGCCGGAAGAGTGGGGCGCCGTGAGCGGTCGTTGGGAGGAAATATCCCGTCTTCCGGCCCGGTTGACGAAGGCCGGGAGAAAACCCGGCCACGGCGACGACTCTTGGCGGGAAGTGTTGGAACCCTTCCATCGGTTTTACGAATCGGCGTCGGACCGCAACCGGGCCATGGCCGACCGCTTGATGTCGGTCGTCGGAACGGCGGGGGGCCGGGGATTTCCGGTCGTGTTGGTGGCCGGCGGGTTCCACACGGAAGCCGTGGAGCGGATCCTGTTCGATCAGGGGGTTTCTTCCGTTTCCTTCGCGCCCAAAATGGACACCCCCGATCCGGCGGGAGCCCAAGAATACATGGCCCGGTTCCTGAGGGAAAAGGTCCCCCTGGAGGCGCTGTTTTCGACCCCGAAAGTTTCCATGGCCCTCAGCCTCGCGTTCGGTCCATTGACGCGGGAGGCGGAGTCCCGCGGGCGGGTGGTCAGGGAACTTCTTCCCTTGGGAGACGCAGCGCTGCGGGCCCTTGGATACGCCCCGGCGGAAGGTCCGACAATGAGCGGATTGACTGTGACGCCCGATCGCGCCGCGGCCGTCGCCGCGGATCGGGGGGGCGCGTTGGCGGTGGAAAGATCGTCGGAACCCTCGGCGGCCGACGAGGAAATCATCGGACGGACGACGATCGGTTCGCCGATCATTCGGGCCTCCACCGAGGGAGCCGACGGAAACCCCGGCCCCGTATTTTCGGTGTACCGCGGCCGGCCCAGCGTCTTGGACGCCGCCCGGCGAGCTTGGCGGAACGTTTCCGTTGCCGTTCAACGGACCCTCCCCCGTCCGACCGTTCGGGCCCTCGTCTTGGGAGCCGCTTTCTTGGCGGGCTGCTCCGGAAATTCCTCCGCCTTATCAGGTATCGCTAATTCCCTTGCGATGAATACGGAGTGGTTTACCCGCATCCGTCCGATCATTTTCTTGATCGTCTTCGTTGTTTTGCTTTATGCCCTGCTTCGGTTTACTCTCGAGGAGAGCAACGACGAGGAGATCGGCCGGGACATCCGTGAATCGTTCGATCAATGGAAAAGGAGGGTGGAGGAGTGGGAAAAAGGATCCTCTCCCGCTCTCCTGGAGGTTGAGGATACCTTAACCGATTACAAGAAAATACGAAATGCCGAGTCCTTGTCTCATGTTAACCCGTCGAACGTGAATTTGTCGCAGAGGGTCGTGCAAGATCTGGTTGAATTGTGCCACCGGACGGCCGAGCAATTCCTGCGATTCGCGGAGTCCGATCCCTCTCTGGCCGATCGGGCCGCGGAGCTCATCGATGGGGCGTCGAACCAGCTGGAAATACGACGGGCGCTGAGGCTGGCCTTCTACCACAACGAAATCGCCCGTTACAACGGCAAGAAGGGAACCCTTTCCGGGGTCCTTTGGAGCATTGTCAATCCTTTCTACGGTTATCTGAGGTTTTTGCGGAAAATTCAGCGTTTGGTGGCGAAGGATAACCTGATCAATAATGTGGTGCCGATGGCGAACCTGTTGGATAAGGGATTTTACAACGAGGGGGACGCCAAGTATTTTCTCGGTCTGCTACTNNTGGTGAGGCGTTTGGCTCCTCTCCTGGTCACGTTGACGACGAGCCTTTCCATGCCCTCGCTCGTCGCCGCACTCTTCGTGATCCTCGTTTACGCCGCTCAGTTGTACCTGTTCCATTGGATGCCCCTCAACCGTCTCCTGACCGACGATTCCTATAAGGACTGGCGGGTCAAATTGAACAAAATACGGTCCAAGTTGCCCCCGGGATCCCGGGACGGCCAAGCCGCGCGGAATTTTCGGAAGAGGGAAGCTTCCCGGCGGGTAACCGACGACGCTTTTAAAAAAGAAATGGACCTTACAAACCCATCCTCCGCCCGCCTGATCGTTTTGATGGCCAAAGACGAGAACCAGGAAAACTATTTCCGATCCTTGGTGGAAGAAANNGATTCCGGGAACGGCGGGTGCTTTCGAGGAGGCCTTATTGCTTCTCACGAAGGAAAGCGGGGACCTCCGGGAGGACCGCGATGTGGAACTGAGGGAGGACCTCCGGGAAATAGATCCCTCCCTAGCGGGACTTCGACCCGAGGCCCTGCCGTTCATCGTCCTTACTCCCCGACTCCTCGGCGTGGAGCCCATGAGGAGGCGGACCGGCGAAGGTTCCGATTCCGTTTTTGAAGAGGCGTTGAAGAAGGCATACCAGGGGACCCAAGACATGAAGGGAAAGGAGGCGTGCCGGTTGACGTTCCTTTATTGCGATGAAAGCAATTTCGGAACCCCTCGACACGAGGACGGCGCGACGTTGATGGGCGTGTGGGACGACTTGGTTTCGCGGGAAACACACCGAAGGAATGTCGTCATCGCCGACAACCGGGGCGGGATGTCCCACCTTTTAAGAGGAGGGCAGAAAGCCGAAAGGTTCCTCGAAAAAAACGTGCCCCATTTCAAGTTGGACCATCCCGACCGGAAGCAGATGGTCACGTCCACGGGGGCGGGGCAGTTCCAATTCTCCGACGGCGGAAAATTGCGTTGTTTCCTCACGATGATCGAAAAGATCCATGAGTTGATGTCGGAAATAGACCCGGAGACGGGACGCAGGAAGTACTCGGACGTGATCCCCGAGCAGAGCGTGGAGGACCTGCTCATCCCGTTCGTCATATTTCAAAGGAACGGCCTGGATTTGGAGGATGACGTCAGGCAGATCCACGATTATTTCAATCAAATGGGATATTTCGCAACGGAAATGAACTTAAAGGTCCGGGAATACTTCCAGGATCTCACCGACGTATTCGGGAAGAGGAAACACGATAATCCCCGCCGGATATTGCGATTTTTCTCGAAAGTCGCGCCCGTGGATGCCGCCGAAATCGGGAAGGCTCCGTTTCTCCCGCCCTCGGTGGACGTGACGGAGTCCGCCCTGGCCGATCCGGAGAAAAGCCTGGCTTCCCTCCGCGATAAGTTTTCGAGAGTGAACGAGCGTTCTCCCGGGAAGAGGCGCCTGGCGGAATTGGTGATGGCTTTGTCCGACGGAATGCCTTCCGGAGGCTTGCGGCGGGGTTTCGACGAATTCCTGAGGAAGTGTCCCGGCACGGAATCCCTTCCCCAGGAAACCCTGGCGATCCGGCGGGCGTTGGCTCACCAAGTGGCGCGGCTTCCTTCGCGGGCGGGTCCCGCGACGTCGCCGTTGCCGTGGCGTCAATTCGGGTACCTCTGGGCCTTGGCCGGGTATCCTCGAGAGGAATTGGATCCGTTTTTGAACGCCCTCTTTTCCTCCTCGATGGTTCCCGCCGAGGCTGAGGCGGGCTGGACGTCGGGAAATCAAGAGCGAAGCGTCTTGAAGCCGAGTTACACCCAATCCGTTAAATGGGCCATCGGGTCTGGGAACTGCACGGCCCTGCATTTGTCGGCGCTTTTGACGGACGATGGGACCCCGGTCGGTCTGGCGCGTCGGGAGGAGGCCCGGACGTTTTTGACGGCCCGGATATCCTACACGAAGGAAACAACGGCGCGCGACGTCGTCGTGTTGAACCGTTCAAAAATGCCGGGAGAATCGGCGGACAGTGTCCGGGACCGGTTCCTTAAGGATTACGCGGGAATCGACGGGGCGGAAGGCTTTTTCCGCCGGGCTTTCTTCGTGGTCCTGGACGAGGACCGGTTCCCGCCGGAAAAAGTGTTGGAAAGCCTTCCGCCGGAGGAGCGCAAGGTTCACTTGAACCTGTTCACGCCGTCTCTGGATTCCATCCTTTTCGACCCCCGCGCCGACAACGGCGGGTGGAGCCTCTTCGAAATGTTGAACGACGGCCGGTGCGTGGACGTCCTGGGCCTGTGGGCCGCCATCGTCAAAACGGCGAGGGTGGCGGGGGCCGGGCAGTAGTAACCCCGTCACGCGGGTTTTACACCGGGGAAACAAGGTTTCAAAACTCGTGGTGTATCCTTTCGCCAAAGAAGGGCGCGGTCACATTCCCTGAGATCGCGCGAATAACATATCAAGGTGGGTACCATGCGTCACACGCTTCGTCGTTGGATTGGGTTTTCGTTGTCTCTCTCTCTCCTCTTTACTCAGGCCATCGGCCTCTACGCCAAGGAAACTTCGTTTTGGGAACATCGATCCCATGCGATCGCTCGGATGCATCAAGGCCGCACGCCCGATTCTCCCTCCGCGGCAGGAACGCCGGTCCAAATGGCCGGGGCCTTCGGCGCCGCGCCGGACTTCCTACCTCCGGCGGGGTCCCTGTCGGTGACCAAATCCCTTCCTCCGTCGATGGGGGGATTCGAGAAACTCGTGGACGGAAAGGTCCCCGCCGCCCTTCGCGAAAGGCTGGCCGCCGTCCCCTCCGCCCGGGTCCTCCTGCAGGAGGTGCGGGTGCCGTCCGCTTGGAAGGCGACGGACCCCATCGTGGTCCATATACAGGACATCCACCAAAACGTGGAAGCCCAGCGCTCCATCGCCGAGGTGATCCGGGCGTTGTCCGATCACGAAGCCGCGCGGGCCGCCTCGAGGGGCCCGTCCGGGGAATCCCCCCTCGTCGTCGGCGTGGAGGGCGCCCGGGGACCGTTGGATTTCCGCCTGTTCCGGACGTTCCCGGACAAGGAATGGAACGCCCAGATCGCCGATTTCTTCCTGGACCAATCCCTCATCACGGGCGTCGAGCGCGTCGGTTTCACCGCCGAGGCCCTTCCCCGGTTTTGGGGGGTGGAGGACGCGCCCCTTTACTTGGCCCACGTGGACGCATTAAAGGCCGCGGCCCCGTCCCGCCTCCGAGCGACGGAGGTGTTGAACCAATATTCCCGACGGTCCGACGAACTTAAAACGGACTGTTTTTCGCCGGAGCTCAAGGAAATGGACGCCCGGTGTCGTCTCTATCGAAACGGGAAGCTGTCCCTCAAGGATTACGTCCGGTTCCTGGGGTCCGGTGAAAAGGCCCCCAGGGGAGACATGGTCCGGCGGTTCCTCCGCCTGGCGGACATCGAGGATTCACTGAACCTGGAACGCTTGAAGACCGAGCGAAAGGAATTTTCATCGGCTCTCGCCGCCTCTTTGCCTCGGGCCTCTCTTCAACGTCTGGAGGAGGCGGGAATCGCCTTCCGCGCCGGCTCTTTGACTCCCGCGGATTTCCATCAAACGATGGCGGAGGCGAGCCGTTCCGCCGGACTCTCCATGGGTCGTTGGCCCGAGTGGAATAAATACGTGCAGTACGTCCTATTCTCTCGGGACCTGAAGCCGAGGGAGTTCTTGGATCAAATGGACGAGTTGGAGAAGGAGCGTTGGGACCGACTGGCGACGGACGCTCGGGAGAGGGAGTTGGTGTCCCTGACGCGGACCCTGTCGTTGTGCGAGCGGTTGGTGGATTTCTCTTTGACGCCTCAGGAATGGGACCTCTACTCCGTTCAGCGGGAGGCGGCGCGGGAAATCCCTTCCCGGCTCGCTTCCCTGGGGGGCGCGCCCGTGGACGGCGCGGTCGACGAGTGGGCCGGATTGCTGTCTTCTTTCGAAACCTACAACGAAGCGGGCCTTCGGCGGAACCAATCCCTGGTGGAAAACTTATGGGGCCGCTTGGAAACGGGCCGGGCCGAAGGTTCCCTCGCGGTCTTGGTGGCGGGAGGGTTCCACACGGAAGGGATCGTCGACCTCCTCCAAAAGAAGGGCGCGGCCTGCGTGGTCCTCACGCCGGTCGTCGAAAAAATGGAGGGCAACGGGACCGAATATTTGAAAGTGTTCCTGGAGGAACCCGCTTCCCTGGAGAAAATGTTCACCGGCGACCGGATCACCCTCGCGCCGGAATTGGCGACCGCGGGTGATTCGGTGAGCCCGGCGGGCGCGGCGGCGGCGAAGACCGTGGAATTGGCCTATCTCGGATTGTCGGTGTCCGGAGAGGTATTTAGGAAAGCCCAGGGGTTGGCCGGCGATGTCTTGAAGTCCGCTTCTCACTCGGGCGTCAATGAGATGAAAGCGGGTTTGACCGAAGTCCTTGCGGCTTGGCTGAATCATTCCGCCGCGAACAGAGGAGGCGGCATCCGAGACTGCGAAATCATCCAGGAAATACATTTCCGAATGTTTGGAGGCCGCCTCCAAGGCCTTGAAGTTCCCATCCGAGTGACGCGGGAGGGGGACTCCCTTCCAAAGATCATGAAGGTTTCCATTGAATCCGTCCTTCCGTCGACCTCTCGGGAGGGCGGGTCGGCCAAGAACGAGTTGACGGCCCAAGGTGAAACGATCCGGGCAAAAATCGGATCCTATCGGTTTGAAATTATATGGGATCGTTCGCGGTCCGAATCGGTCGTCCGTTTCGCCCGCGCCGTTTTCGGGTATCCGTTTCGGCACCGGATGGCGGGCTTCCTCGGCCTGGCTCTCGTCGGTTCTTGGATCGCTTTGAGCCATCCGTCCGTGGTCGCCGGCGCCGCGGTGTTCGTCGGTTTTCTGATCGTGTGGGCGGCGGTTGATTTCTTCAGCAACGGTTCCAAGACGTTCTTTCCCAAGTTTTTGAAAGGGGCGATATCCGCCGGTTTGTTCATTTGGGCCGTCCATAACGCCGACATGAACAACGACAGCTCCGCCGCCTCCATGTCGCCGGTTCCTTCGCCGATTTCGACTCCGGCGCCGCCGGCCGCTCCGAAGCAGAAACCATCGCACAAGAATCACGCCTCCGCGGCGCCCGCCGTTCCTCCACCATCGGCCGGGGGTGAATCCGGGAATTCGGGCGGGAAAGCGTCGTCAAAAAAACCTTCGTCGAGATTGCGGCCCCCCATGGAAGATTTATTCCCCGCTCCCGCGGCTCCCCGGGCCTCGGTCCGGGGAGGGATGGAAGTTCCATCGTCTCGGGAAGGATCGGGAAGCCTGCCCGGGGCGAATAAGGAAAATAGGGCGAGGAAAGAGGCGCACGATTTGCTCCAGGGGATTTCCCCGGCGTCGGGATGGGGTTCCTTCGCGGCCGGTTTGGCGTCGGCGGCCCTACTGGCTTCTCAGATCTGTTTGTGGCACTTCGGGGGGAATTTCGGAAAGGCATTCCTTGTCCTCGCCAACGGGATTTCCCTCGGATTTTCTTTTTCCGGCCGGAGCGGAGGCGTCTTAGATCTTTTCAATCCGGTCTATTCCACAACGGGCCTCTTTCTGTTCGCCCAGGCCGCCGCCGTGACCGTTGCGAGGTTTCGGGCGTCACTGGTCCGCGCGGGCTGGCTCTCCGGACCCTCCCGGGAACAACTTAAAGAAATTCGGAAGAGTTTGATGGCGGCTCTCCGTCAACACGTCGGGAAAGGCGAGGATGTTTCGCTCATCGATAATCTCGGGGACGGTCCCATCGCGGGAGTCCGCGACGGAGAAGCCGGCCGGCGGATGGTCCGCGCGGATTTGTTGGCTCTCTATTATTGTCCTTTTCGGGGAGCGATCATGGCCCACGAGGCCTCCCATTTCAAATCCGCCTCCGAAATTACCGCCTACGCCCGGCAGATCCGGGGTTTCTTCGGGTGGAGGGCGTTGCCGAAGGAAGAACGCCGGCCCGTGGGGAGGACCACGCTGGCCCTCGCGGGATTCCTGGCCCCGATGCCCGCTTTGCCGGCGGCGTTGGCGCAACAATCTTTGGAGTCCCTGCTCACGACGGGGCAAGCTCTCTCGCAACTGGTGGGAAAGGCCGTGGAGCAAAGCCGCGGGCACGGCAAGGCGGCCAGGGCGGAACTGGCGGCGAACCAGGCGGGTTGGAGAAGAGTCCAAGCGTGGTTGAATGTTTTCGCGCCTTTCGTCAACGTGAGGTACCGATACCGGACCGTGGGGGAATGGCCCGGCTTACACGACGCCGGCAAATCCTACAGCGGTAAGGTGCATTCCATCGAAATCGAATATGGAGCCGAAGTGTCGGGCCCCGCTATCGCGGGGTTGGATCGGGCCAGGGCGGAAGAGGCTCTCGCCGCCGCTTCGAAGGATTTGTCCGAAGACGAGGCGGCCATGGCGACGGTCCAGGCCGGCGCGGCCGTGGTCCTGGCGAGGTGGACGGAGAACCGGTTGACAGGGCTCCGAAAGAAACTGGAAGGCGCCCTGAGCGCGCTGGACAACAAAAATGTGGAACCGGATTCGCGGGACGTGAAAACCGTCCTCGTAAAGAAGAAGGTGGATCAAGCCTCGGTGAGGGCTCGGTTGGACGCGCTGGACGCGCAAATCGCCCTCGCCAAGGGAGAAACGGAAACGTATCTCCTTCTATTGCGCCGGTTGACCGGCGACGAGGCCGCCGACGTTCAATTTCCCGAGGACTTCTCTCTGAGCGCCTGGACGCGTTTCGTCGGCGCGGCCGTGGGCGGTCCAAGGACGGGAGCTTCCTCGGCGGCGGACCGCGCGGTCGATGCGGCGGAAGCGAAGCGGGGGGAAGCGGCCGGGGCGTCCCTCATCGAGGTGCGCGTGGCGGGTTTTTCCAAGTCGAATTTCGAATTCAGCAGTTCCAAAGATTATTCGGCTCGGGACAGCTTCGCGGTTTTCGGGGAATTCAATCCCAATCTCCATGAAACGCATGTTCAAGTGGAAAGAAGGGAGGCGGAGGTGGATGCCGCCAACATGAAAAGAAACGGTTTGAGGTTGAGCGACGGCATCCATGGTTCGGGAGCGGGAAGATGGGTGGCCCAGTTGCTGAGGTCGGAGGAGCTTATTCTTCCCCTGCCGCCGGCCGAGGCCCGGTTGGATGACTTGCTGTCAGGTCGGCCGGGAGATGTCCCGGCCGAAGAGATCCTAAACGCCGCCGATGGAGTGGAGGCGGCCGTTCGCGCCCAAGGCGATATTTATAAAAAAGCGGCGTTATTGTCGGGGATCGCCGCCGCATCCCCCAATTCCGGGGCCGCGGCGCCGACGGCCGGAGCGCCGGCGGTCGGGGTGGAGTCCTTCCCCGTCGTCCGTCCGGGGATGTTGCGGGATTTGATGCGGTTCGCGGAGACGCATTCCTCCACGATCGGGGCTTTGGAGGCGCAAGCGAGAGCCGCCCGGTCGGCGGCGAGGGGCGTGTCCGGCATGAAGTTCAAGGCGGGCGGCGGCGTGGCGGGAGACAGGCAGTTCCAAAGCGGAAAAATGTCCCTCTCGAACCCCGCTCTTTTCGTGAAGGGGTCGGTGTCTTTGGAGGACGTCCAGGCCCAGCGGGCGGCGGCCGAGGCGGAAGCCGAAGCGTTGGAATGGGATTTGCGGGCCGAGCAAGCGGCTCTTCGGTTCCGCGTCCTGAATTGCGTGGTCCGCCTGCGGGCGGCCGGGAAAAGGGTGGAAAACGCCCGGGAAGCCCGGGAGTTGCTGAAGGAGGCGGGGAAAGGAGAACCGTCCTTGGATGGTCTCAAGGAGGCGGCATCCAAGGAAAGGGCGGCCGAAGCGGAGGAGGCCCTGGGGATGCTGGAATTGTCGGAGGCGCGAGAGCAATTCAGCCTCCTCACGGGACAGCCCTACTCCGACAGGTCCGGCGTGGAGATGACGGACGAGGGGTTGGAAACGGAGATTTCGAACACCCTCCGAGCGGAGGGATTGAACGGTTCTTTGTCCGGGGCGAAACTGTCGGCTGTGGAACAACGGGTGAAGAGCGCCCAGGCCAAAAGGGCCGCCGCCGAAGACACATCCAGGAAGTGGACGCTCAAATCACATCTCGGAGTCGACGCCGAAACGGGGAAACCCATGGGCGCTTTGACCCTCGAAGGAGATATCACCTCTCCTACCCCCGACGCCACGAAAGTGTCCGATGCCGCGAAGGCCCTGGCCGAGGCGGAAGATGCTTTGGCGGCGGCGAGAAGCAAGGCGTCGGAGGATGCGGCGTCCTCGGCGCAAAGAGCGGAGCGGGCTGAGGCGAACGCGGCGGCCGCGGCCGAGGCTCTCCAAAAAGCCGAAGGCGCGTGGGAAAAAATCCAACGCGGTGAAACGGTTGAAGTCCGTCCGGAGGGAAAAGTCGGTTTCAACCTCGCTCAAGTTCCCAGCAATAACGGGTATCACCGGGAACCTTCGGCGATCGAGAAACGCCAAGCCGCCGATCGTTTGATTTCCGCCCGGGAAAACATGGCCAAGGCCCGGTCCGAAGCCCTCCTGGCTTCCTTGGAGAAAGAGGCCCTGGGAGGCGCGCCGCGAGCGGAAAAGGGAGGCAAATCCTCGGGCGGGGAATACCGCTCCATGGTGAGCACCGTGGATGATTTTCTTGCCGCCTACGTGGACGGCGATGCGGGGGTCCGAAGGGCCCGAGCGATCGTGGCGCAGCTTTCCGGCGTCGCGGGAGGATATTCCGGCGTCGACTCGGTCGGTTTCGTGGCGCAACATGGCCGCGGAAACAACGCGGTCCTTCCCAAACCCGATTTCGACGTCGACGGCGATCCGAACGGCACGTCGGAGGCCATGTTAAAGATCCCGATTTCCCCGAAGCGGTTTACCGAGCGCTCCCGGAGGACCGCGAGGCTGGATCAAGCGAGCGCGGACGCGGCGGCCGAAGAATTCAGGGCCCGACAGGAAGGGATCGCCCTCCTGGCGAAATACGCTTACGCGGCCGCGGCCTTCGACCAGGCCGCCAAGAAGGGGGAAGAAGTCAAGGTGAGGCTGGGAAAGGCAAGACAGTCCCGCGAAAGCGCCGAAGCCGCTAAATCCGCGAGCGAGGCGAAAGCCCAAGCCGCCGCCGAAGATTTGGCTCAAGTCCAAAAAAGGGAGAAAGGTCGAAGGGCGAAGGATTCCCAAGAACGGTTGGCGGCCGCCCAAGAGGATTTGAAAACCGCCCGGCAGGAATTAAGCGAAGCCGAGGATAACCTTTCCATTGCGGAGAGAACCGAGTTGTTGCTCGCGTCCATCGCGGCCGAAATCGAAGGAGGGAACAGCGCTTCACAGGGTTTGGGCCATTTCGTCGTGGCGGACGGTTTGGACTTGGCGCGGGATTTCATGAAGAAGAACCCCATGGATCCCTCGAAGATATTAAACGCCTTGGGAAAGGCGTCGTCTGAATT
The DNA here is from genome assembly GCA_003158755.1 of Elusimicrobiota bacterium. GTDB lineage: Bacteria > Elusimicrobiota > Elusimicrobia > FEN-1173 > FEN-1173 > FEN-1173. The sequence continues at coordinate 14,519 of PMLF01000173.1, forward strand.
TTCTCCCGAGGTTTCGCGGAAGAAGGCTCGAGGCGCCACGGTCCGGCTGGACGCCAACGCCGCAAATTTGGCGGCCTGGGGTTTCGTGTGGAGGCTCTTGGACGTGGTCCAAAACCACGGCAAGGTCCCCGGCTCCGACTGGTCCAGCAAGGGTCGGACATGGGCCCTTATCGATGTCCAAGCCAAGTACGCTCCCGCCAATGGAAGCTTTAACGCCGCCGGCTTGAACAAGGACATGGCTGAAATCGACGTTCAGGAAGCCTTGCGAGAGGCGGCGTTGACCGAGGCCACCTTGAGGACAAACCTGAAAGCTGCCCGAGCCGCTTCGCAGGCGGAAGAGCGGCGTTTCGCCGAGGCGAGGAAGGCCTTCGATGACGCCACGGGGCTTTGGATCGACGGATCCCTCGACGATTATTCTTTCGTACTCCGCCAGTATCAGGCCGCTTCCCACGCCAGGGACGACGCCAAGGGGAAGGAGGCCGCCATCACCGCCCAGTTGAGGCAGCTCGCCGAGGCGAGGGCCGCCTTGAAGTCCCAGGAAGAAGAGAGGCAAAGACTCCAGAGTGAGAAGGAAAGCCGCGAGAAGCATGGGTTCAACATCCTCGCTTCCGACGCCGGGAAATGGGCGGGGTTCACGTTCATTTTGACGCTACTGTTGTCCGGTTCGGCGTCCCTGATGATGGGGCAGTCTTTTTCGGACGCGTTCTTCCATGGGGCCTATCTCGGCTTTGCGTCCGCCGCGCCGTTGATCCTCATGTCTTTGTTGTTGCCGATGGCCAAGGCGTTTGGAAGATCCCTTCCCGATTTCCCGGCGAGAGGATTCCTGTCCATGGCGGTCGAGGACGAGGCGGTTCCCTATGTTCAAGAAAGGGAAGGGGCCTTATTCATCAATCCGGCCGTGAAGCGGTTTTTCGCCAATATGCCCGACGGGGATCTGTTGTTCCAGTTCGCGAGCGGAACCGGTCACGAAGGTTTGCACATGCTCGGGATAGAGTCCCATTGGGCCGTGTTTCCCCTCTCCGCGGTGTTGCCGGGGTTATTGCCCGCCTTCCTGCTGGGACTGGGAGGGTTGCCGGGGTGGGTGGCCTTGGCCGCCCTCGTTCCCATTTTCTTGACCACGTGGCTGGCGGGGTCCTTGGTGGAAAGCCGGGTCCGGACCCGGAAGGCNNAAACAAGTCTTCCGTTAAACCATCCCCTGTTGCGGTTGACGGACCGGTTTGAAACGGACGTGAGGGCGATCCGAGATGGACGTGTCCATCTCAATGCGGACCGGATGCAAGCCGCGGAAAGGGCACTGGCCTTCGCGAATATGGTTCGGACCTTGTCCCGAAAATCTTCGACGGCCTCGACGGCCTTCGATGTTCGGACCGCGGGGTTCCTGGCGGATGAACTCTTGGGTGTTTCGTTGGAGGATGAGTCCGGAAAACGGAGGGAGGAGTCCTTTAGGGTTTACGCCATGAAAGTGTTGGAACTTTCCGGACGGTTGAATGTGGATCGTAACGACGCCCTGTCTTTCCTGCGATGGATGGAATTGGGCCCGTCGGTGAAAACCGCCTTGAATGATTCAACGACGGCGGCATTATCGAAATCCGGAAGGGAATCCGGAGAAATCCTCGCCGAACTGGATCGTTCGGAAAGCGGGATGTCCCTTTCGGACTTTTTCGGGGGGAAGGGTTCCCAAGTCGCGGGCGTTGCTCCGGAGACGATCACTTTGCAGGCGCTGGACGTTTCGGACCCGGACGAGGCCGTCAAGCGCGTGGCCGCCTGGATCCTAAGGCGGGCTTCCGACCGGGCCGAATCGAACGCCCTGTTGCCCCTGGTCACCAACCAAGAGTCTCTCGACCTCGACGAATTGCGGGGGCGGGTGCGGGACGTATTGAAGGACAACTGGACCGACCGAATGGAACCCCTGTTGCAGGGCGTCGGGAGCGTGGTCGTGACGAAGGCTGACTTGTTGAAGTACGGACAATCCGTGGCGCCGGGAGTGGAAATGAATCGGACCGTGCTCGCCGCCCTCCTCAAAGAGAAGACGTCCGGTGTTTTGAACGTTCCTCCCGGCGTCCTCCGCTTCCAACTCTTGACGGACCGTTTCGACCGTTTCAGTCCCGAGGTTTCGGAGGAGCTGACCCTTTGCCTGCTCAACGCCCTGGGCGAGGTGGTCATCCTGTCGAAAGAAACCAGCCGTCAGCTGATGACCATAATCCGGGCGGGCCGGTCGGCGTAGTTGGTCTCGGACGCGGTGATTCGTTTTAGCCGCACAGGGGGTTCTTCCGCTCCCCCTGTGCGGCTTTTTTTCTTAAGGTAGAATCCTTTCATGCGCATTGCCCTTATCGATCTGGGGACCAACGCCGTCCGCTTCGACGTACACGAACTCGTTTCTGGAGCACCGCCTCAGCGGCTCCACCGGGAGCGTCTCCAAGTGCGCCTGGGCGAAGGCGTTTTTGAGTCCGGCCGCCTGTCTCGGGCGGCCGTGGCGCGCACGTTGGCAGCCTTCCGCAGTTTCGCCCGAACCTGCCGGGATCTCCGGGTGGATAAGACGGTGGCCTTCGGCACCTCGGCCCTCCGCGAGGCGTCCGATTCCGAGAATTTAATCGACCTCCTCCGCCGGAAGGCGGGTATCGAAGTCCGCGTGATCCCCGGCTCCGAAGAGGCTCGCTTGATTGCCCAAGGGATCCTGCATCACGAGAAAGTTCCCAAGGGGTCCTTCGCCATCGTGGACGTGGGAGGCGGGTCGGTGGAAATCGTTTTGTGCCGGCGGCGGCGGATCCTCAAGGCCGTGAGCTCGGACCTGGGGGTCCTCCGCCTGCAACAATCCTTCTTGAAGACAAACCCGCCGAAACCCTCCGCTTTGAAGGATCTCCGACGTCACGTGCGGGGGGTGCTTCGGGCGGCGGCGCCGCGGGGCGGTTGGCCTCGGGTAAAGGAAATCCTCGGCTCCGGCGGAACGATTCGTGTTTTGCGGCGGATTCAGGGAGGGTTCGAGGGGGGAAGGTTGGACGCCGAGAAGTTGGACCGGATGGTGGATCGTCTGGAGCCCTTGTCGTTGCCGGGTTTACGGAAGGTTCCCGGAATGGAGCCGAAACGGGCGGATTTCATCCTGGCCGGAGCCGCGTTGATGGCGGAGATCGCGGAAGTCTTGGAGGCCGATGACGTTCGATCAACGGACTTCGCCTTAAGGGACGGCATGTTGGCCGAAGAAGTCCGTCTCCATGGGCGGAACGGCGGTCACGACCGTTCGTCTCCGGGATTCGATCTTTCAGCGCTTTTTGTCAAAGCGCTGCGGATGGGGGAGAATCTCGGTCATGTGCGTCGGGCTGCGGATCTGGCGGGAGGTCTTTTCGACGGGCTTCGGTCGCTCCACGGTCTAGGTCCCGCGTGGAGGAACCTCCTCCTGACGGCCGCCGTCTTTCACGACGCGGGAAAGGCGGTCAGTCCCGTTCATCACGAGCGTCACACCGCGTACATCGTCCGCCATCTCGATCTTCCTTTCTTGGAACCCTGGGAACGTGATTTCGCGGCCCTCTTATGTTTATGGCACCGAGGGGGGAAGGTGGAACCGGACGAAACCCTTCTTTGGGGCGATGCCGCGCGGCGGGCGGCCTATTTTAAACTTCTTGGAATTCTTCGCGTCTTAAATGCTCTCGATCATGGTCACCGAAGCCGGGGCCGTTTGGTTTCCGTCCGGCTGGCCGGGCGAAGCGTCGTTCTGCATTTAAGGGGAGTCGCTGAATTGGAACTCCTCCGCCTGGAACAGAAGAAAGACCTCCTCGAAAAAACCCTCCGAATCCATCTCTCCGCGAAATCCGTTTAAGGGATTTTCGGTCCCGGCTTTTCCTTCGTAGGGGCGGGTCTAAGACCCGCCCCGTTTATTGATGTTTTCATAAACAATGTCCCACACACCGCTCATGCTGAGCTTGTCGAAGCATGAGTAAAGCATGTCGGAAACGGTTCACCCTTCGACAGGCTCAGG